>JABDBR010000001.1 GCA_013288545.1 Nitrososphaerota archaeon
TACATTATGAACAATATCTACTTGATTAGGATGAATGATGCTTTTGCCTACATATCCAAGATTTTTGGCAGTAAGAGAATCTTGTTTTAATCCAGAAATATCATCAAGATCTTGCCATATTGCATCAATTGCATATTTTCCTGCAGCTCTTGCATCCACTGGAACTTTTGCCCTTGAATATGTAGCCCCTTCTGGCTTTTTTGTATACTCTACACCAAGATCATTTAACAGATCAAATACGCCAAAGACCAAGGCTGAGACTCTTTTGCTACATGATGCAATAGAATATGCATTTACAACACCCTGAGTAGACTCTATTGATGCCATAAGTTCTATAGGCTTTAGTTTACGTTTTTTTTCTAATCCTACCATGATTTTTTCAATTTTCTTTATCTCGCTTGCGGTGTTTACTTTTGGAATCACTATGCCATCAACACCTTTCTGGATAATTTCTGATAGGTCATCAGGTATTATTCCAGATGCAGGAGAATTGGTTCGCACGTAAATTTCAGAATTATATTCAGATCTATTTTGTAATGCATGTTTTATCAGATTTCTTGCGGATTTTTTTTCTCCTAGTGGAACAGAGTCTTCCAGATCAAAACATACAATGTCTGCCTGGAGAGATTTTGCTTTTTCCAAGAATCGACTATTGTTGCCTGGAACAAACAAAAGACTACGTAGGAGTCTTGCCATGGATAGAAAGAGTTTATGGTTTAAGCAAGATTTTGCCGACTAATCCCTTACCAGTAAGCATCTTGGTATGTGCTTCTGCGGCATTTTCAAAGTTATATACTGAATCTATTGTAGATTTAATTTTCTTTTTACCCATCCAATACAATCCTTGCTCTAGTTCTGCCTTTGTTCCTTGTGTAGAACCCAAGATATTGGTTCCTTTGAAGAAGATATGTCTCAAGTCAGTCTTTGCGTCATACCCGGTAGTTGCTCCACAGGTTACCAGTGTTCCTCCATATTTTAACAAGGTAAGCTGATCATTCCAGTGTGTTTGACCAATGTGATCAAATGAAATATCAATACCACCAAATGGTTTTGCAATTTGTCTTACTTCTTTAGCCCAATCTGCTTTTCTATGATCAACTGCAAAATCTGCTCCAATCTCTTTTAGTTTGTCTAGTTTGTCTGGACTTCCTGTAGCAATTACATTACAGTTGTATAGTTTTGCAATCTGAATTCCAAAGCTTCCCACACCAGAACCTCCTCCCATGATAAGGACTGTTTGACCAGGATGAATTCTTGCTCTTCCTACAAGCATGTGCCATGAGGTAAGTAATGTCATAGAAGCTGCTGCAGCTTCATCAAAGCTTACGCCTTCTGGAATTTTTGCAACATTAACTTCAGGCAAGTGTGTAATTTCCGAAAATGCACCCCAAGTAGGTCCTGTTTGAAATCCCCAGATGGTTCTCTTTTGACAATCATATTCACGTCCGTCAGTACATGCTTCACATACTCTGCATGACATGTTTGAGTGTGAAACAACTCTGTCACCAACTTTGAAATTAGTAACGTCTTCTCCTATTGCAATAACTTCTCCTGCAGCATCTGAACCTGAGACATGTGGTAATGGTACAGCAACTGGTTGCCCTCTCATTCCCCAGATATCATTATAATTTAGGGCCGCTGCCTTGACACTGAAAACAACTTCATTTGGCTTTGGTTTTGGATCAGGTAATTCTTTTACACTTAGAATTGATTTGTAATCATCATTTGGAGCATACTTATCATAAACAACTGCTTTCATATTTGTAATCGTTCAATTTACCCCTAATATATTTTCCCTAGAGAACTACTTGCGGTTAATCTTGAAATCTCGTTTAGGCTGTTGTGTTGACAATAAAATTTGCTTTAACTGATCATCAGAAATTTGTGAATTTAACCTTCCTTGAGACGCCAATCCTAAGAGATAATTTTCGACCATTGCTGCAAGATCGGGTTTAACCAATCTAACATTATTCAGCCTTAATCTAGCTTCAGCTGTTAGAAGAGTTTTTAGTGCATTTTCCTTTAAAGCAGAAACTTCGGCATCGCTTGGATTTCTATCATCATTTGGATTATGAGAGCTCATGATGCCACTAGGAATATTTCTTCAGATTTGGATTCTTTACAATCAATTCATTCAAGATTTCAGTTGATAGTCTATCAAGTTTCTTCATACCCTCATGAGATATTGTTCTACCTTTTCCTTCAACTTTATCTAGATAACCTAATTTTTCTAAACTATGTACTGCTGTTCTAATTATTGCACCGCCAGCATCTCTGTGATGAGCTCCTCCGTAACCAACAGGTTTTGTACCTCCATACATTGATCTTAGATCATTTATGCCAATAGGTCCGTGCAAGTAAATTTTTCTTAGAAGAGATGCACATCTAGTGTAATACCAATCACTCTGTTGCGGAGGTTTTACTGCATGAGCACCAGTCTTAACAAATGGAATCCAGCTTGGTTGTACAATATCTTCATTCTTTAAAGTCTCGGATAATTTACCGATCAATAAATCCGCTGGTACATCGTATGCCTTTGCCATAAAAACCAAAATTCAAAGTTCGTCTTATAAATCATTGACCTATTGGAATTTGTTTTTTAATTATCTTTCTATATGTATGATTACAGAAAGTACAGGTAATGCGTATTGATTTAACATTGCTCCTGCCTATTCGTATCCTTGCTGTAAATCCCGGCACGATAAATTTTTTACATTTTTTGCAATAATTTGACCTTAACTCATATGGCATTCTAATACGGTATTTCGTACAAAGCCTTTTGGCAAGTAATGCTTGCCTTTCTGCCAATTCTGGATTAGATCTAGCGTTAGATATGGCATTTTTAATTAGGATTTTCATTCGTTCTATTATGAGATCCTTAATTGCAGGTTTCATGTTGTTTAATAATTCCCACCCTTAAAATACAATCTTGCTCTCGCTTGTAATAACAGAATCTGCGTTAGAACTGGTACCTATAGAGTTACAAAGACATAATTCTGTTACAGCATCTGCTAGAAGATTTAACAAAAGACCATCTGAAATTTTACTGGACGTATCATGGCATTTTGCTGCAATGAAGGGAATCAAAAATGAGATAAAAAGAGGAAGACCGGATCTGGTTCATTTCTCTCTACTTGAGGCTTGTAGCATTCCTCTCTATTTTGAAAATAAGTTGAATGTGTTTGTTCATACCATTGATGATAAGGTTATTTTCATAGGTCAAAATGTAAGATTACCGAAATCATATCATAGGTTCATAGGACTTGTTGAAAAATTATATGCAACTAAAGAAATCAAAGAAAACAACAATACACTTCTTACATTGAAAGACATGAGTTTTGGAGAATTAATTAAAAAAATCAATCCAGAACAAACAATTGCACTTTCAAGCAAAGGTATCAAAAGCTCTTATCAAAAATTAGCTGAGGAGGTAAAAGATAACACTTGTCTTATAGTAGGAGGATTTTCAAAAGGTCAATTTTCTGATAAGAATAAAGAATATTTTGACAAGACAGTGTCTGTGGACAATAATCCACTTGAAGCTCATATCATAATTTCGCGCATACTCTATGAACACGAAAAAAGAATTATTATGTAGGTCCAAGATTGGCACAGTGAGCGGTCGTAGTATAGTTTGGTTAGTACACTGGCCTTCCAAGCCCGTTACCCGGGTTCAAATCCCGGCGACCGCATTCTAATATTTTATCATGAAATTATTCCAATCAAGATCAAATATTGGATAGAACCAACAAATGTATTATCATCAATTTCATTTGTAAACCACAAGTGAGCATTTTTCTGGAACCAGTGAGGTATTGTGGAAACAGTGTTTTTTCCATTATTGGATTGGATTATGTTATGTTCCATTAGATAATCAATTACAGAGTAAAAATTCCCATCATGTGCATTCCCATCTGACCATAAACCTGCGACTTGTTTTGTCCAAATAGGAATAGTAGGTCCATACGTCGTCATATTCTGTGGTTTTTCATTATGAAAAAGATAAAACCATGTAATACCAGATTTTGTGTTATCCTTCAGATATCCACTTAGAAATACATCATTTTTTACTTGAAAAAATGATTTTTCAGATATATTATTTGTTCTAAAAGTAATTTTGGTACCATTTTCAAATGATGGATAGTCTGAGAAGCTTAACACTTTGATAGTAAACGATCCATTGTTTGTCTCATCAGAGGAAATTTCTTTTGTAATCAGTTTTCCGCCTGCCTTGTCGACAAGTTCAGATGCAAATTGTGTTTGCAGATAGTTTATTATTTTATGATCAGGGTCAGCAAAGGAATAATCAATGTTTTCCCCCGGTTGTAGGTTACAGGTTTCTTGTTGCCACAAAGAAGAATTCTTTATTGCATCAATCATAAGTTGACCATGAAGTAGTTCATGGTACAATATAACTAAATTTTCAATGTTATGCAATTGTGGGTCTATTTGAGTATCATTAGATATGACTTTGGGATTAAGTCTAAGTTCATTATTACAATCTAGAGAAATTTTTCCATTCTGTATGGTTTCAGAACAATGCCATGTATACGAACCTCCTGTAACTAGATCCTGATGAACTGTACTTTCGTCAAATTTTGCTAATTTAGTTTTGACTATGGTTATAATTTGATTATTTGTATCATGAAAATTACAAGAAAAAGTATTGACCATAGGTTTTTGAAATGTTCCAATTACGTCAGATACATCTTTTTTTGGTTCATCAACTGTCTTAAATTTGGCAAGCAATTGATCAAATATGGTTTTTTCTTCATTTGTAGGGGATTCGTATAATGCATACGCCGGAATGATGTTTATGATTAGTAATGCTATACTCAGAACTCCGACATACTTCATAGGGAAGAAACTTGTAATTTAGTAATTAAGAGTTGGGAATAGATTGTATTTGATGTTTCAATTCATCCCAAGCAGGTTTTGGATTTTTGTCCACATCAAACAAACCACTACCACATAGATATGCTGCAGTATTGTTCAAGACTTCATTGTTGGCAAATATGGAATTACTACCTAGGTTTAGCGAGTTGTAACATGTATCAACTGGTCTATCATACTGTCTATACCAAGTTAGAAATTCGAAATCAGATTGATTCTTTTTATAAAAGTCGTATACAATTTTTACAAATTTTTGCTGATCTTCCTTTGTTCCATTAATAGACTTGTCAGTACTCCAACCAACTTCCATTAGTGCAATTTTCTTACCCTGGGCAAAGTCAATCATCTTTTGCAAATTTGCACCTTCCTTCTCTGTACTATTACTTTCATAATATAGCAAATCTACGGGTGCATAAGAATACGCTACAAAGTCACCTTGGTTTAGTTTCCCTACAATATCACCTTGACCATGATCTGATATATCATTTAGTGAGAACCAATTTCCAAATTTGATGTTTGGATGCTTTGCTTTTAATTTGTCATATACACCATTAAAGAAATCCACATATTGAGGAATTTCACTTGGATGATCTCTAAAGTAATTGTCAACATTACCTCCAATGATAACATAATCCACTATGTAATACCTTGAGAGTATGGCATCAAGAGTGGTTACTGTTTGATCTTGAAGTTTTTTGTCAAGTTGTGGTTTTCCCATCCAGTCTGGGAATGGTCCCAAAATTTGGTTGTTGATTACTGAAAAGTAAAGTGTGACGTTGAGACCTTGTTCACGATTTAGTCCCATCAGAATATCTGAATAGCCCCAGTTGTAAGTTCCTTGCTTGGGTTCCATGATAGGCCAGGAAAGATAGACATTGCTTCTTCCTATTCCTGTTGATGCGGCTTGAGCATATGCATCTTTGATTTCTTGAAGAGTTGGTTTCTGAGTAGGAGGCATGATAACAAGACCAAGTTTTGGATTATGCGAAAGATTTCCAGGTTGTGTAGTAGATGAAGATCCAGTTTGTGAAATAGTTTGTAATTGTGGTAGTAACACAAAGAAAGTCACTGCAATGGCTATTGCAACTCCTGCTCCAATAGCGGCACCAATGATTTTCTTATTCAATAATATCTTCAAGAATTGGAGATACTAAAAGAGTTTTGATTTGAAGAAATCCTATCCAGATGTACAGCCGCTATATCCACATTCAATACACACACTACATCCTTCTGCAAATACCAAGTTGTTTTTGCATGTAGGACACAATCTTTCTTCCATTTGTTCTGGTGTGAGTGCTGGTGCTGGAGAAGATACTACACTATCTGGAATTTTTATCTGAAGTGCTCTTTCTATCTCAGTTTTTAGATATGCATTTGTAACATTCTTTGAGATATAGTCTGTCACATAACTACTTGGAGTTACTTGGAAGTTCTTTTGAACATTATTTCCTGTCATGTGTAATACTTGTTCATGTCTTGAACCATCTCTGAATACAGTGATTCCTTTCAGACCAAGATCGTGTGCTAGTAGATATGCAGCTTTTACATCATCTGATGAGACATCATTTGGCATGTTGATTGTCTTGGCAATTGCATTACCTATCCAACGCTGCCATACTCCCTGAGCCATCAGATGATCAGCCCAGTGAATATCCATTGCTGTAACAAATATCTTCTGCATCCATTCTGGAATCTCGGCTATTCCCTTTACAGAACCATAGTTATTTGCAATCTTTTCTAGAATTTGATCGTTGTATAGGCCATGTTCTTTGAGTACTGCTTCAAAGATTTTGTTAGTATAGAAAAATCTACCCACTGTTACTCTTTTTTCAAAGACTAGAGCAAACATTGGCTCCATTCCGTTTGAGCAGTCAGCTATCATCGATAGTGTACCAGTAGGAGCAACGGTTGTTGTTAGAACATTTCTGATACCATGTTTCTGGATTTTGGCAATCAGAGCATCCCAATCATAAGTACGGGCACTCTTTGGTTTCTCATAATACCCAGCAACAGGAATTTTACCTTCTGGATATTCGGTTTTTGAACAGAGTGGGAATGGCCCTCGTGTCTTTGCAAGTGCAATGCTTTCTTCCATTGAATAGTACGTCAGTGCTTCAGCAAGCTTCTCTTGGAATTCATAGCCTTCTTGTGAGTTATATGGGATTCGTAATTTGAACAATAGATCAGCAACTCCCATTACTCCAAGTCCAATTCTTCTAGAATCTTTTGATGCCTTGTCAATTTCTGGAATTGGATATGTATTGACATCTATTACATTATCAAGGAATCTTGTTGTCTTTCGTATGGTTTCTTCATATCTTTGCCAGTCAAATTCGTATTGACCATCTGCTTTTCTCTTGACATAATTAGATAGATTGATCGAACCAAGGTTACATGATTCGTATGGATAGAGACTTTGTTCTCCACATGGGTTTGTTGCTCGTATTGGCTCACCTCTTGCTTTTGCAAAAACATTGTATTTGTTTATGATATCAAAGAAGATCAATCCTGGTTCACCACTCTTCCATGCAGAAAGTGCAATCAGATCAATCAAGTGATGTGCGTTTATTTCTCTTACAGGAGTTCTCTCTCGTGGACTTCGAAGAACAAATTTTCCATCAGCTGAATTGACAAGTGCTTCCCAAAAGTCTTCCCAAACTCCTACACTTACATTAAAGTTTTCAAGAACACCTGGTTTTGTCTTTGCAGTAATGAATTTTTCAATATCTGGATGCCATGCTTCTATGATTCCCATGTTTGCACCCCTTCGTTTTCCTCCTTGTTTGACTACTTCAGTTACAGTGTTAATGATGTTCATAAAAGAGACAGGACCTGAAGCTACTCCAGATGTTGATGCTACCATATCTCCCTCTTGCCTCAAATCTGAATAGTTGATACCAACTCCACCTCCGGATTTGAATATCAATGCAGCATCAGAGGATGATTTCATTATCTTTTCCATATCGTCTTCCATTGCAAGAACAAAACATGCTGAAAGTTGGCCTAATCGTGCACCAGCATTCATCATAGTTGGAGAATTTGGCAAAAAGTCTTGAGCAACCATCAAATCTGCAGCTTCTTTAATGCGTTCTGTGTATTGTTCAAACTTGTTTGCAGCTAACATGGTCAATAATTCCCTAAAGCTGACTTTCATCTGGCCATGTTTTGCCAAGTCTATGTAATGATTTATCATTGATCTAAAATGATATTTATTAAGATAGTATTTTCCTATCTTGAATTTGTAGTTAAAGTCATCAAGTTTGTCTAGATATCTTGCGGCTTCCTCTACACTCTGGGTATTACCTCCTTCAATTTGAAATATTGAAGTATCCCTAATGACATCTGCAAGACCTACTAAGATAGCAACTCTTTCAAACATTTCGCCTGGGCTTTCAGTTATCTGACCTTTGTTATTTCTAAGCAGGTATCTTGATGCCAAGACTCTCAAGCAATTAAGATCAAATTTCTTTGCTACACTATCAAGAGATTTAGATTCTAAAACTTTCATCTTTTCTTCTCGAACTCTTCGTCGTTCGTGTCGGTATAGGATGTATGCCTTGGCGATCTCACTGAGTCCTTCCTCAATTAGAGTAGACTCGACCATATCTTGCACATCTTCTACGCTTGGTGCTTCTGAACCAGAAAATCCCCGATTCACAAGTTTTGTAAGAACATGATTTGCTAGTTTATCTGCCAGACCATGATCTGATCTTCCGCAAGCAACAAGTGCTTTGTAGATTGCGCTTGAAATTTTATCTCTTTGGAAATCTGATACTCGACCATCGCGCTTCTTTACTTGCAAGATCGAATTTTCTATTTGTGAAAAATCTGTCAACTTACTCCCCTCAACCCTAACAAATGGGAGTTAAATAAACACTGCGGCAAAAAATAATTTTCTAAAGCTAAACTTTGGATCAATTTTGTTGACACCGGTACGATTTCCATGGTATTAGATCATCTCACGGCAAAATAAATTTTAAGGAATTCATTAAAAATTTAATATAAATTCCAGATTAATTCAAAATTTTTGTTCACTAAACTATCAGCCTGTCGCGGGTTGAAAATTATGCTAGTATGTAAGGTGACTTGCACACTGAACACTTTTCAGCGATCTTTTCTTCCTTGAGGCCACAGTTACTACATATAGGCACCTTTTTGACAGGTCTGAAGGATCCTAATAACTCGCCTGCTTTCTCTAATGCTTTCTTTATTCCTGAAGAATCCATTGCGTCTGGGATCTTTAACTGAACTAATAACCCACCGTTGAGTATTTTTGAAAAATAGTTCGATTCTACGATCTTTTCATTTTTGGGATTCATCTCTACTATCTCAGAGGCGTCAAGAACAATCCCTTCTGAATATGACTCTCCCATTGCGTGATTATTAATTGACATCTTACCATATTTTTCACCATCAAGTGATGAGAAGCGACTTGCAGCGTCACTCTCAGTCATGGTCACAATAACATTATCTCCCATCTCTTTTCCTTTCTTTGTAGCCACTTCCATGGCAGTGTTTATCACTTTAGCCAAGATTTCGTGTCCAGCCTTGTTATTTTCATATCCTAGAATACCATAAACTGCCTCCTTAAGTCCGATCAAATTAACAACCAAAGTTACCGATCCCTTTTGCATATACTGAGTATTATTCGCAAGGATTGGGTTAAGACCGCGTCTAGTTAGATCAGATATTTCCTTCTTTCTAAGAGACATAGCTGCCAGTGCTGGCTTCATCAATAGTGCAAGTCTTGCTCTGAAATAAGTTTCATCTTTGTTTGATTCAAAAGCCAGTCTTGGCATATTAATCGATAGAGACTCTAAATTGATTGAAGTCGTTCCAACATTCTTTGTATCTCCTCGTGCCAATCCCTTGTTAGATACTAATCCTTTAGCAAACATAATGTGTCCGCCTAATGCAATTACATCTGCTAAAATTTCCGAATAGTCACTTAGTTTGGCTTTTTCATAATCAATTACTAGTCCTATAGATGGAAGCGGTGTTGACTTAACATATTTTTTGTAGGCTTGGAGAATAGTTCCAACTATCTTTGGTTCTGTCCCAATGGAAATTCTAAATGAAGCAAGTGTTCCATTCTTTCCATACTTGGGTCCTGTAGATATTTTTGCAAAACAACTTGCAAGTTTTTCTTCAATTTCAGGCAAATTCTTGGAATATTTTTGTAATACAGTAGTCAATCCATCCATAACTACTTCTTGTGATGCTTCTTTTATGAGAAGGCATGTTAGTAGAGATAAAGAGGTAAAAAGATCGTCTAATGAACTTGGCGATGATGTTCTTGTTACACCCAAGAATTTCCCTCTCAAGTCAACGCCTTCTTCAATAAGTTCCTTAATGTTCACAAATATTGTATCTGGAAGAAGTGACCACAATCCAGCATTTGTTATGTGAAGATCTCCTGAGAGATGAGAATCAGCGACATCTTTAGGCAGGGTGTTTAAGACAAGATATTCTCCAAATACATTCTGTCCTGTTTTAAATAGCAAACCCTCAACTCCGTTATGGATACCATCTACATTGGTTAGCATCTCATGAATATCATAACCAGGTAACCCAAATCTTGCCAGTTTGTGCCTATAGTCTTCATGGCCTTGTTCTAAGAGGACAGAATTGACCATTTCACGTATAAGTGAGGATGTAAGATAAGATGTCTGAAATTTGTATATTCTATTCTCCACTTCCTCAGTTATTTTTTGAGCAAGTTCAAGTGGAAGGCTACCTTCTCTAACCAATGATTGAATAATCTTATGAGAATTGAATTCCTCTATTGACTCATGTGAGGTTCTGACATACATTTTACCGCTTTCAATGATAGATCGCTCTTCGATCTGTCTTGCAAGACTTAGTACTAGTTTTCCCAAGTTAGTAATAGTATATCTCCTTTCAGACTTGTTTAAGGCTACAAGAGATTGTCTTAGCAATTTTCTCAAGTGATATGCAAACTTACCACTCTCCTTTTTTGATTTGAAACCGGCAAGAGATTTTAATTCAGAATAGGTAAGAGGGCCCTTTGAATTCAGGATACGTAAAATATCAATTCTGTTCGGACTTGCCATAACAGAGAAGATCATTCTTACACGTTTTGATGCTGATTGTAATATTCCACCACGTTTTGGATCGCCAAAGTCCTCACTTAGTTCCATGGAATTGTCTAGAGAGCATCAGTAATTAAGATTTTTGACTAATTTGATCTTACGGAAGCTATTTAGATCAGTTTTTCTGTACATCCACACTAAATTCGGATGGAGATAATGTCTGTCCACAAGATGGACATTTACTGTTATATGGTCGCATTACATCTTTTATTGATTTTAACATACGCATATTTGCAATTTTAGCTCCACATCTTCCGCAAACAACATCGACAGACATTTCAAATTAATGTAGATGTAAATATTATAAAAGAGATTTTTTGAATTTTTTTAATCAGTTTAATAAATTTGATTTACTGTTTTTCGATTATGATTCCACGTTGATCATAACCTGTAATTCTTGCTCTTGTTCCAAGAGGAAGATCTGCTGGAGACTTTATGTTGGCCATAAAACCAGAGATTCTCAACTCAGAATCATCCAATTTCATTACTACCCATGCATAGGGAACGTATTCTTCGTATCCGTCTGGAGGCACGGTGATTATGGTATAAGTGACAATGAAGCCCTTGCCATCAACTATTGTGTTCTCAAATCCCTTATTTCCACAGTTTTGACAGAAATATGTAGTGACAAGATGATGATGTCCGCATTTTGTACATTTTCTAGTGAGTACCTTACCTAATTTGGCATTGTTGGAGACTTCTTCTTTTGTTAGCAATTTACACACTTTTGAATATATGTACGGCACAGCTGGCGCCTGTTGCGCCAAAGTTATGTGTTAATCCGATTTTAGCATCTTTGACTGTTCTTTCTCCTGCTTTTCCTGTTAATTGATCAAAAACTTCCGCTACCTGACCTATTCCGGTTGCACCTATTGGATGACCTTTTGACTTTAGACCTCCAGATGGGTTGATAGAGATGTCTCCGTTAAGTTTTGTTCTTCCTTCTCTAACAGCTTCAACAGCTTTTCCTTTTTCGAAGAATCCTAGGTCTTCAGTGTCAACTAGCTCAGCAATTGTAAAGCAATCATGAACTTCTGCAAAATCAACATCTTTTGGTGATATACCAGCCATCTTGTATGCAGCCTGTGCTGCAATTCTTGTGCTCGGTATTGTTGTTATATGATCTCTTCCTTGCAGTGCAGCAGGTGATCCACCCCTACCTGATCCAATGACTTCAACATAATTTTTAGTATGAGCCTTTGCGAATTTTTCACTGCATATGATAACAGCACTTGCTCCATCTGAAAATGGGCAACAGTCATACAACTTTAGTGGACTTGCAACTACTGCTGATTTCATTACATCATCTATTGTAATTTTTTTTCTGAGATGTGCTTTTGGATTAAGAAATCCATTATCATGATTTTTTACTGCAACCATTGCAAGATCCTCTTCTGTTGCTTTGAATTCAGCAAGATATGCTCTTGCCATAGATGCAAATAACCCAGGAAATGAAGCACCAGCTCCTCCTTCATAAAAGAAATCAGAACAATATGAGAAATATGTTGTAGTCCATTCAGTACCGGTATGAGTAACTTTTTCCACTCCTGTTGCCAAGACAACATCATAAAATCCTGCAGCAACATTTGCATATGCTTCTCTAAATGAAACCGAACCACTTCCACATGCAGATTCAATTGAAAGAGATGGAACTTCTGGAATACCGAGGTTACTCATTATAACAGGACCAAGATGAACTTGTTTGTCTGCAATGCCAAACACGTTGGAAATGTATCCGGCCTGAATTTCCTTTGGTCCTATTCCTGCACTTTCAATAGCATCAACTGATGCCTGAAGTGCAATATCAGTAATACTATCTTCTAATTTACCATATTTTGTACTGCCAGCACCAATAAGACATACTTTTTCCACAAATCTCGCTGACTAGATTCCATATAAAAATTCTTCAGTAGTTTCTTTAATTCGATTAAACAAATGATATCATTGAAAGACCAAGTTACTCTAGCTGTTACTAGAAAGCGACTAAATTCTAGAAATTCTGTCAAAATAACAAAGAAAAACATTGGTAAGATCCAAAGTGAGATAAGACAATACTATGACAAAAATGGATATCTTTCATGGTCAGAGAAAAAGAGAAAGTATGTCATTTTAGGTACAAATGCGCCTGTTAACGGTCTTGTGGAATGTCCTGATTGTCACATAGGTAAACTTCTCATAATCAGATCTCGTCAAACAAAGAAACGATTCATTGGATGTTCAAATTACTATAATGGTTGCAGGGCATCATCCCCATTGATACAAAGGGGTATGATCTGTGCAACAAAGATTTCTTGCAAAATTTGTTTTTGGCCAATCATTTTGCAAAGATATTCTAGGAAACAAAAATGGGCAAGGCAGTGCTCTAACATGCGATGCGCAAGCAGAATTAAATCTTGAGATTTGTGTAGATGTCAGTACGTCTGTTGCGTAAAAGCGGAAGTTTTTGTCTTACTTGTTTGATTTCATCTAACGAGATGTCAACAATTCCAATTCCCTCTTTTTTCTTCATATCAAGAAGTATTTTGCCATAAGGATCAACTACTACACTTCTTCCGCAGTAAATGTTTCCCACTTGATCTGGAGATATTACATAACAGCCGTTCTCAATCGCTCTTGTCTTGTTTATAGTAATCCAGTGTTCTTCTTTCATTTTTCCTTGTACCCATGCAGATGGAACTACAAGAATTTCAGAGCCTGATGAGGCTAACATTCTAGACATTTCAGGAAATCTGAGATCATAGCAAATCATCATTCCCATTTTCCCCGCACTAGTTTTTACGGGTTTTGTAATTGATGATCCAGGATAAAGTTTTGCAGATTCTTTGAAGCCGAGTGCATCATAGAGATGAATTTTTCGGTATGTTGAGATAACTTTGCCAGTTTTATCTATGAGAAAAGATGTATCATATACTCTATTTGGTTTTGGACTTTTTTCATATAGGGTACCAATAATTTGTATTGAATTTCTTTTTGCCTCTTCAGATATTGATGAAACAAATTCTCCATCTATTTTTTCAGCAACAGTAGCAAGATCTGCAGCAGATTGAGATGATGGTGTGTAACACATCATAAATTCTGGAAAGGCACAAAGTTTTGCATTCCTTTGTGCAGCTTGTGATATGTATTGTAGAATTTTTTTTAAATTATTTTTCTTGTCTGTTTCAGCTCGCATTTGAACTACAGCAATCTTTGTCACAAGTTTGCTGAATTATCATAAAATAAAAATGTGTTTAGAGAGGATTTCCTGCCATATACCAATTTTCTTTTGGATTCTCTTCGAAAACCACAATTACATGACTTTCCTTTGTCTTGAGAATCTCAACTGCTGATTTTGTAATGGCTTTTGCATATTCCTCTTTTTGCTTTTCAGTTCTGCCCGGATACATTGAGACTGTAATGAGAGGCATATTCATCAATGAACAATACTGGATTTATTCTTTAGTAATTATCAAACTCGTTGAATTCTTCATTATGGATACGCCTACAAAATTATTTTTGATTCAAGTTCCCCAGTTGGTACCGCCACCCTTCCATCCATATCTTGTACCATATGTAAATTCTGAACTATGAGTCTTTTTGTAAATATACCCAGCAAGTAATCCTACTAGAAATCCTCCGATGTGAGCAAAAAAGGCAACACCAGAACCACTTGATCCTATGAATGCTGGTAAGACATTTTGGAAAATGAACCAGAATGGCAAGTACCACTTGGCTGAGATTCTAATAAGTCTGGTAAAAAATCCAAGAAACATTAGTGTGACTACCTTTGCGTTTGGAAATAAGATGAGATATGCACCAAGTACACCAGAGATTGCACCAGATGCTCCTAATGCAGGTAGTGGACTAGATGGATCGGATAAGATATGGAAAAAGTCAGCTACAACACCCCAAAAAAGATAGAGCGCTAAAAATTTGCCTCTGCCAAATTTATATTCAATATTGTCCCCAAATATCCAGAGAAATAACATGTTACCTCCAATGTGCATTATACCTGCATGAAGAAACATGGAACTGAAAATAGAAGTAAATACACCATAATTGTGATTTGCCAATCCATTTACAACATTGTTTGGAATTGTACCGTAACTCAGTAACATGTATTCTGCTTGTTTATTTGTAAATTCCCACACTTGATGTGTTACAGCTATTTCCCAAAAAAAGACTAGAATATTGATTGCAATTATAGAGTAAGTAACGTAAGGTCTGTATCCCACAGGTTTTGGATTTTCATCTCTAAGAGGTAACATGTGATAGTAAGTTCACTCGGTAATTTCTATAATAGCATTTTGTGACTTAGACTGCAATTATTCCAATTTTGATCAAGTATTGAATTCCAGCTGCAAAGGTAGAGTCATCAATTTGACCATTGGCCCATAATCCA
Organism: Nitrososphaerota archaeon; assembly: GCA_013288545.1. GTDB lineage: Archaea > Thermoproteota > Nitrososphaeria > Nitrososphaerales > Nitrosopumilaceae > Nitrosotalea. The sequence continues at coordinate 15,388 of JABDBR010000001.1, forward strand.
GCATTGGCTTTTACCCATTGAGGTATTTGTATACCAGGACTTGATTGACCTGATGCTGTTGGTGGAAGTTGAATTACTCCTTGTTTTATAAGATATTGAATTCCTGATGCAAAGGTAGAGTCATCAATTTGTCCCTGTTGCCACCATTTTGCATCATTTCTTATCCACTGTGGAATCACAATTGTTTGTCCAGACTGATTTTGTGACGTAGAATTGGATTGGTTAGTTGACTGGGTCAATGAATCATCTTCTGTCACAGTAGAAGGTATGACAACATTTCCTCTTGCCATGCCAATTCTTGTTGTATCAGGAAGACCATTTATGATGATTGATTTTACCTTGATAACAATACTATAGATTCCATTGATAGGCAAGTTTACCGTTTGAGTATCTGCACCATTCTGTGCAACAGCATCAATCTTTGACCACAATACACTTTGATCTTTGTCAAGTATTTGTATATCATAATTCACGTCTCCAGTTACCTGTTTCTCGGTAAATGAGTCAAAGAAGCTAATGTGCAAATTATTTTGTGAATTTGCTGACAAGCTTGTAGGATTCCAACCAAGCTTTACGTGCCATCCTCCAAAGTCTGTGAGTAATGAAGCAGATGATTGTACATTTGGTTGTTCTGGTGCTACTTTGAATTCAATATCACTAGTTCCACTTGGAACAGTCTTTGCCATATTTACCAAGTCAAATTTGTTAAGAAATAGATGAACTATCATGTAATCTCCAATCGTATATGGATCAACAATTATTCTGCTTCCAGTAAGACCATATCCTTGAGCACTTGCTGCATATGTCGGTGTATTTGAGAAAGCAGTCAGTGATTTTGGCACTCTCAACTCTTCATGTATGAATATTGGTCTGTCTTGGAATCTATTCACATTCCAGTCAAAAGGCATCTTCCAAGAAAATTGTTTTGTTGATTCATCAAAGTTAAAGTTAGATGTTTTGTCATAGTATGAGATTAGTGTAGTATTGTATGAATTGTTTTGATATGTAACATCTTGTGTAGATACATCTCCAACACTGAGATAAGAATCAAATTTTGGCGGATTTGATGTGATCAATTCATTAGAAAAGTCGAGAGCTAAAAGTTCCATATGAAAATGATATAGTCCACCTTCTGTGAGTATCGGACCTAGAACTGTTACCTCATCATTTTGAGATCCCAATCCACCCAATACTGGATCAGTATCACCGTACACTGTATATTTCCCATCCTCGCCACCAGGTTGGAATTTTATTGTGAGATATCCTGTATGGGTGTAAAATAATTCATGCATTAGAATTTTGTCTCCCTTTGTTGCATTGACGAAAAATGAAACGTTGTTTATGGTAGTATTGGTATTTGCATCAAAAAATCGAAACTGCAAGGATCTATCTCCTGAATTATCAGATGTTATAATTGGAGGATTAAGTTTAATGAAAAGTGTAATTACTCTATTTCCAATATTTGCCTGTACATTTTCTTGAGTAAAACCGTCACCGTATGCTTTTTGTGGAATAAACGGAACTGCAGATGATATAACTATCAGGCCAAGAACTAATGATAGCATATTCTTGACATAAAGTTGCATCAATTAAAAAAGGCCTAACAACCTATTTAATTCTTGAGCATCAATCATGTCTTAACATAAAATTATTAACAAGATAAGATAAAATTATGAAATGAAAAGATGGTCAAAAATATCATCTATTTTTGCAGTATCCATCACAATATTAGTATTGTATCTTGTATCAAATTCAGGAATTTATCATTCAGCAAATACAGTATTTGCACAAAGTTCATCACTTACGATAATTTCACTTTCAAGTGATAACAAGCTGATTAGTGGAGGTCAATTTACAATAACACCAAATCCATTTACTGGTATAGGAAATTATACAATTAAAGACAACTCTGCTGATGACACCGAGAAAGACAAAGATGGTGTGATTACTTTATCAGGAATAAAAAATGGAAATTATAACATAATTCAGACAGGTATTACATCAGGATACAGTGTTGACCAAATTCAAAAAACAATTCAAGTGAATAACTCATCAGGTGTTACTACTTTTACTGATCTACCTACCAATGATGCTACTGCATCCTCAACCTCTGCAAGAAGCGTCACATATACAACCAAATTTGAATGCGGTTCAATATACGCAGGAGAAGGACCACTGAGACCCGGTCATTACGATACGGACATTAGTTTATTTAATAAACAGAAATTCCAGACTCAAGTTCTTTGGAATACTGTATTAAACAATGGCCCCAGTTCAAATGCCATTTTACTGAAAATGAATGCTGAAACATCAAAAAGTATAACTTGTCAGGACATCAGGACTGCACTTGGAAATAATAATGAAAATTTCATAGAGGGATTTACTATCATCAATGTTCCATTGGATTCAACATTTAATGAAGGAACAACCATGACAAGTTCCTCTTCAAATGACATCAATGTGTTAGATGTTCAAGCATTTTATACTGCAAATGCTTTGGATACTCTCCCTCATGAAGTAATTGTGGATAAAATTTCATTTTACATAATTCAAGATGGAAGTGGAAAGATTCCTGTTAACATGATGCAAAAAACTCTTGACATTTCTGTACCGTCAGGCCTAAATCAGATATCAGATACTGAAAAGAAAGTAAAAGATGCACTTGCAAAGCAGTACACTCTTTCTGACGATGACTTAACAAAAATCGTGATCAGAATAAAAGATGTCTCAGTTGGAGTAGGAGTCTTGATCGATGATCATGCAATATCATTATCCACAGTAAAGCCAGAACTAGGTTCACAATAAAATAAAAATAATAAAAAGGAAGTTAAGTTTAGAATTTTGGAATTACTCTAGTCTTTGCAGCAAATACTACCATGCTCATTACAGCAATTGCAAGAACTATTGATGCTACTGGACCGAATTCTGGTACAGTTGCATTATCTGGTGTTGCAGGTGTTGTACTTGGTGTACTGCTAGCTGCTGCTACAATTACTTGAGCTGTCATCCATGGATGGACAGTGCAAAAGTAATCAAATGTGCCGGCATTTGCAAAAGTAAATTGGTATGTACTGCCTGGTTTGATCAAATTACCGCTATCAAACACAGTTCCAGTTGTATTATCGGATGGTTGACCGCTTGTCACATAGTGACTTACGGTATCAGTATTTTTCCAAGTTACTGTTGTTCCTGGTGTAACACTTAATGGATTTGGAGTAAAGCAATTCTTTGCAGCAACACAATCCGCAGTTGCGGCTGCGCCTGCACCTTTTGTCATATCAATTTCATTTGCTGTTTGTCCAAATGCTGGTGCTACACCTAAGATAGCAACTAGAGCCAAAAGACCAAATAGTGCGCCAATTGGTTTTGACTTCATTGTTTTGTGTGATATTGAGCTACTATAAAAATCTCTCAGATAGTTCTCTAAAACATACCCTCAACATTTGCTAAGGACATCAGGAAATTAACTATAATTCAGTTATACATGCATGATTTGGCAAAATCAAATAAAAAGAAAAGTAGGGTTGAGTTTAGAATTTTGGAATTACTCTAGTCTTTGCAGCAAATACTACCATGCTCATTACAGCAATTGCAAGAACTATTGATGCTACTGGACCGAATTCTGGTACAATATGTGTAAAGCTGAGTGTTTCACCTTTAACACCTGTCCATGTTGTCGGATCTACCGTAGGTAACCCAATACCATTGAGTGTTATCTGTATGTCTACTGGATCAGAAGATGAGAGGTTTGTACTGCTGGTTTGAGTATCATCACCCGTATGTGTATGTCCAGCTGAATTTGACAATACGTTATTGCCATCTTGCATCACAGTAATTGCATAGTTCTGATGGTGTATTTTATTTCCACTAGGATCTGTGAACGATATTGCTAATGACAATGATTGTCCATTTACTGGACCACTAGTACTTACAGTGACGGTTGTACCATCAGAAGCTTTAGTAGTCAACATTGTCATTCCACTCATATTTCCACCAGATGTTCCTAGGGTCTGATTATCATTTGTACTGCTAGCTGCTGCTACAATTACTTGAGCTGTCATCCATGGATGGACAGTGCAAAAGTAATCAAATGTGCCGGCATTTGCAAAAGTAAATTGGTATGTACTGCCTGGTTTGATCAAATTACCGCTATCAAACACAGTTCCAGTTGTATTATCGGATGGTTGACCGCTTGTCACATAGTGACTTACGGTATCAGTATTTTTCCAAGTTACTGTTGTTCCTGGTGTAACACTTAATGGATTTGGAGTAAAGCAATTCTTTGCAGCAACACAATCCGCAGTTGCGGCTGCGCCTGCACCTTTTGTCATATCAATTTCATTTGCTGTTTGTCCAAATGCTGGTGCTACACCTAAGATAGCAACTAGAGCCAAAAGACCAAATAGTGCGCCAATTGGTTTTGACTTCATTGCCGTAAGATCGCGTCCATTGTATAAAAACATGATTTAGATTATTTCATAATTACATTATTCCACATAACAAAAAGATTAACTGGTGGTGGACAAGTTATGTTCATTTATTGTCTTGGAAAACATGCCAACATGTTTTGCTACCAGTGTTCCCACAAACATTGCAACCATCAACATAACTATAGTTCCTGAAGGGGCAAGATTGAAGTAATATGATATAGTGATGCCTGCAATTACTGCTGAAACAGATAGAGAAATAGAAATTAGCATTGTTTTTTTGAACCCCTTACCCATCATTATACTGGTTATGTTTGGCAACACTATCAGTGCAGATATCAATAAAATTCCAACTAGCCTCATTGTTGCAATTACGGTAACTGCTGCCAAGGCCACAAAGAGGTAATTTAGTTTTTCAACCGGTATTCCATGAACTTTTGCTTGTTCTTCATCAAATGTGAAATGTATCAAGGGTTTTCTGATTGCAATTAATGTTGCAATAACACCACAACTTACTGCTACAATTAGTAATGCATCTTGCATATTGGTCAACAAGATACTTCCAAACAGAAAACTGAAGAGATCAATAGTGAAACCATGAGATGCACTAATGAGCAATACGCCCATTGCAAAACCAGATGATAATAATACTGCTATGGCAGCGTCTCCAGATATTTTGGTGCTTTTTCGTAGTTTTGTAATACCTAGAGCAGTAGAAACAGAAACAGCAAATGCAGTCCAGATTGGATAGATGTTAAGAAAAAATCCCAGAGCTATGCCACCAAATGCAACATGTGAGAGAGCATCTCCAAAAAGAGAATATCTTTTCAAAACCAAGAACAAGCCTATCATTGAACAAGTAATTGAAACCACTATACCAGTAAGTAGAGCTCTTTGCATAAAACCATAGGATAAGATATCAAAATTCATGGAAATCACAAATCATGTTTGTGCATGTGCATCTGCATAGCAGATTCAGAGTATGTTTTTAGCATATCCTTGTTTGCAAAAAATTCTTTCTTTTCTCCATGGAAAAATAATTCTCTATTCATGCATGCTACCCTTGTTGCAAGGTCTGAAATTGCAGTAAGATCATGTGAAGACCACACTATGGTTATCTTGTTTTCTTTGTTTATTTTTCTGAGTACTGAATAGAATTTGTTTTGTACATCCATGTCTACTCCAGTTACAGGTTCATCCAATATCATCAACAATGGTTCCTTAACAAGAGACTTTGCAATGAAAGCTCGTTGTTGTTCTCCTCCAGATAATTCACTAATTCTCCTATCTTTGAATGATTCCAATCCAACAATTTTGAGTGCCTCTTCTATTTTTTCACTGTCTTTGCTAGATGTTGCAAATATTCTATTCCAACAACAGCCGCAAGATTGTATCAATGCAACGCCTTTGACCAATTTCTTTTTTGACAAAATTCCCATCGCAACCACATCATAAACAGTTGCAGGAAAATTTGGTTCAAAATTTACTTTTTGTGGTACATATCCTATCATAGAAAGTAGCGTAGTGTATTGATTTCCTTCATATCCAAATAGTTTGATTTTTCCCTGATAATTTTGTAGTCCAAGAATAGCTCTGAATAGTGTAGTTTTACCAGCACCATTGGGTCCAACAATTCCCAAAAGATCTCCTTCTTGAACATTAAAACTAATCTTGTTTACTGCCAAAACTCCATTATGACTTACTGAAACGTTTTCTACATCCAGTGCATTTACTGGCATTCTAAAGCCATCTCCAATTCCTGTCTCTATTCAACACCAATTTTGTTCATAAGTTATTAATAAATATATAAAATTATAATAATTATTGTTGCTAAACTTATAAGATACTTAATAACAGTAATACTGTGCCCATAGTCTCAATATCTCTAAACAATGAAATCCTATCAGAATTAGACAGAATACAAAAAACAATGGGATTTTCAGGCAGATCTGAAATTATTCGAGCAGGCATAAGAAATTTAGTGGCTGAAGAAAAACAACATGATGCATTATCTGGATTAATCCACGCCATTCTCATGATTGTCCATGATGAAGAATCAGAACAAATTGTAACAGGAATTAAACACAATCATGAAGATTTGATTGGTACTCATCTACATAGTAAAGTAGATGGAAACAAGTGCATGGAACTCTTCTTGCTACATGGCGATGCTGAGAAGATTAGCATTATGACACGTGACTTTCAAACAAATAAGAAGATGGATAATGTCAAACTAGTTACAATGTAGAAATTTATTTTTCTATATCATATACCATTTTCATTTAGAATCAGTGCAAGAAGTGCGGCACGTGTATCTTTTCCATATTGTGCTTGTTTAAAGTACTTGGCTTGTTTTGTAGAATCAATTTCAGGCGATATTTCATCAAGACGCGGCAGTGGATGCATTATAATAGCATCATCTTTTATTTTATTAACTAATTCTGGACCAATTTTATAGCTCCCTCGGACTTTGACATATTCTTCAATGTCAACAAATCTTTCTTTTTGTATTCTTGTTACGTATATCACATCTAGATCATCAAGATTCTCTTCTAAATCACTGGTTTCAGTATATTGCAATTTTTTTCTTATTTCATAAGTTGAATCAGCACGAATTTTAAGCGATGGTGGAGATATCAGTTTAACATCAACGTTATAATTGCTTAGAGCATACAAAAGTGAGTATACAGTTCTACCATATTTTAGATCACCAATAATTCCTATCTTAAGACCATCAATTTTCTTTTTTTCTTTTCTAATAGTATAGAGATCAAGTATCGCCTGTGTAGGGTGTTCTTCTGTACCACTTCCTGCATTAATCAAAGGTTTTTCTGATATTTCGGCCGCAAATCTGCTAGAACCATCAAGTTGATGCCTGAGAACCAGAACATCAGAATACAGGGACATGATTTTTACAGTATCGGCAAGGCTTTCACCCTTTTTTGCAGACGAGGAGGAGGCATCAGCTATTCCAAGTGAGGTTCCCCCTATGGAGGCCATTGCGGCTTCAAAACTTAACCTAGTTCTTGTACTTGGCTCAAAGAACAGATATCCAAGGGTCTTTCCGCGTACGATTTCTCTTCGCTCATTTTGATTCATTCCAATTATTTTATCAGTTGCCTGGAAAACAGTTTCAAACTTTTGTTTATCAAAATCTCTCACTGAGACAATATCTTTTTGGAAAAAAGAATTGCTCATTAGCAATTCACTATTATATATGAGTAGTATACAAACTATTCCAATGTCAGAGTCGGATCTTATCGTAAGAAGGATCAAAAATGGAACTGTGATTGATCATATAGAATCTGGAAAAGGTTTGAAGGTGTTAAGTGCATTAGGAATAGATGGTAGAGATGGAAACGTAATTACAATTGCTCTCAATGTTCCAAGCTCCAAGGTTGCAAAAAAAGATATCATAAAAGTAGAGAATAAATTTTTGCAGGATACAGATACTAACAAGCTTGCACTTATTGCACCAAAGGCAACAGTGAACATAATCCAAGATTACAAATTAGTTGAAAAAAGACGTGTTGCCTTGCCAAACCAAATCGAGAGAATTTTTCGATGCTCAAATCCAGATTGCATAACAAATAGCGATGAGGAAATACAACCCATCATGGATGTTGTTGATAAAACAGGACTTGTCCTAAGGTGTAGGTACTGTACAAGAACTTTGGATGTCAACGAATTAAAATATTATTAAAGTTTCTATTTCTTTTCTGCTTGTAATTCATACTGGTCAAATGTGAATTTTCTTGCAGTTCCAAATGGCCTGAATGCTCTTCCATTACCATGATAGAATTTTGAAAAGAATTCAACATAGATCAATCTGGCTCCCTGAATGCCTGGCTCAAATACACCAATCACGATATTGAATATGTGACCTATGAATAGTATCACTGTTCCAAGAATGATGTACGGAATTGAATGATGCAACGTCTTTGTAAATATGAAATCAATTACATCAGCCAGTATAACTGATGCCAACAAAATACCAATAATTCTTGTATAGGACAATATGTGACTTACAATCGATGGCAACTCCATGATTGCCCTTGGGCCTTCTCCTACAAACATGAGTCCTATTCCTCCTATCATCAAGCCTATGTAGGCTGCTCCTGTCATACTATGTACTGGGTTAATGTGTTGATGATGCATTAGTGCCAGACCTAAGAGTACTACACCCCAACCGAAGAGCATCCAGCCCATCTTACCAATTGCGTGTTTCTTTTCTCTTTCACGAAGACTGTTTAGTATACCAAGAACTAGTCCGAATGTTACCATTCCAAGACCAACGTATCCACTAATTAGTAATAACTTTCTCAGACCATGAATTGGGCTGAATATTGTTCCATCTGCTGGAAGGTGTAAACCTAGTGAGGAGTTGAGGAAACCAAATAGATATCCATTGAGATGGAATCCAAAGTACAAGTTAAACACAAAGCCTAGTCCTATTGCAATGATTGCACCTGGAGTCATTGCTTTTGCTAGTTTTACCATTTGTCGTCTTTTTAGTATATTCAGTGCAAACTTTCTCAACATTCCCGGCATGATGTTAAAGTCTCTCTTTCCACCATCAATTCTTCGAATAACCCACCTACAAACTAAGAGTATAACAAGCCCATATCCTGCGTCTCCTACCATCATTCCATAAAATATTGGAAAGAGTAACCCAAAGATTAGCGTTGGATCAAATTCTTTTCCTTGTGGTAGAGAATAAAATCTGATAAAGGCTTCAAACAGCTTGAATCTTTTTGGATTATCAAATTGAGTAGGAGGGAGTTCATCTGTCTCAAGCTCAAATAGCATTGTACCTTTAGTATTTTTTTCAAAAATATTCCTTAGTTGTCCTATCTTTGATTTTGGAATCCATCCTTCAAGAGCAAAAGAATCAGATGTTACTCCCAAGTTGTCAATGACTTCAAGTTTTCTATTTTCAATCTCAAGTTGTTCCTCGATGCATACGATATTGACATAATGAACCTTTGAGATTTCGTCTAGTTGCCTTTCAACTTCTTGTAGTTTATGAGAAATATCAGTCTGTTTTGATTTGAGGTTTTGCATTAGCTGGTCTGCTTTTCCTTCTAGTTTTGGAACTGCTTCCATCTTTACATCATATTCTTGGACTACAGTTGCAAGTGCATGTGGTGGAAAGTTTGGAAATGTAACAAGGACTACATTTGTTGTATCCTTTCCTTCTTTTGGATAGATAAAGACATCTTGGTTGTTGACATCTAGTGCCTTTTTGAAGGCAGGATAGTTTTTGGAGTCCACCCGACCAAAGTAGGAATGAGCCATCTTTAATTGAAGAACGTTAAAATCTTCTGGGAAAAATGAAAACTCCTCAACTAGTTTTATGTTGTTCTCGGTCTCTTTGAGCTGTGTTAAGAGATGTTCCTTTTCTTTCTCCAAGGTGGCTACTTTGTCATCAATGTCAATAGACTTGGTAGCCTGAATTATTTGGTCCATAGAAGTGAATCGTTGACATTGTGTAGCCTCAATTGCTGGTAACACCGTCTTTAGTGCCTTCATTCTCAAAAGCTGGTCTGAGACTTGTCTGAACATTTCATTGTCACGTTCATTTCGTACAAGTGTAGCAACATCCTTTGACAATGGTTCTAATTGTACAACATTAAGATCGTGTAAAATTGAGACTACGGTTTGTCGTTCTTTTCGGAGCCCAAGTACTGCAATTCTTCCCATGGGTATTGGTTTTAGAACCAAAATCTATACCTCTTTTAATAAAATATCGATTATCTCTTTGACTGTCTTAGAATCAATTCTTGAAGAAATTGTCTTTGCCTTGTTTTTTGCCTCTTCTATGATTTTTTCTGTTTCAGTATGTGCTTTCTTTCTTGCTTGATCTATAGATGATTCAACTAATTTTTCTCCATCAGCTTTTGCTTTAGTAATTGCTTGTATAGCATAAGTTTCAAAATTTCGCAGTTCTTCTGCTACTTTTTTCTTTTGTTCATCAATTTCTTTTTGAGATCTCTCTTCTGCTTCTTTTATTTGCTTGAGTGAATGTACGTATTTTTCTGATGTAGACATTTTAAACTCCAAAAAAATGCTTGCCTGCATATAATGCCAAGGCTACAGTACCAAGAATGTTACCTAGCTTGAATGCCCTGATTATCATAAAGAATCTTCGCTGTTGTTGATTTACAAAATTAGGCAATTATTTCTCTCTCCTTTTTTAGTAAAGCTTCTTGTTCTCTCTCTCCCATCTTTCGTTTTACTGTCTTTAGCATCATGAAGGTATCTCGTTCCATCTCATCTAGTCTGAATATGATAAATTTGATTGCGGCTTGCAATCGTGGTATGAATACATTTTCAATAGCATTGGATTTTCGTTTTGTTTTTTCAATCTCAAGTAATAGTTTACGAAGCGTAGTTTCCTTCTCTGCAACATCAAGAACCATCTTGTGCACATTATGAAATGCTTTGATTGCCTCGTTAATAGACGGAGGAAGTTCTAGTAGATGTTCTGTAAGTGCTTGATTACTTTTTCCTCCTTCAATCTTTGGGATTCGAACACCCATAACGTTTTTTGGAGTAATTCGTAATTTATTTAATTGTGGAATTTTCATTGCTTCATTTTCTAGTCTCATGGCACCTGCAAGCATTTCAGCCATTCGAATTGCCTGATATCCTTTTACCAATTCCGCCTGAAGACCACTTCTGAGTGCTGCTACAGTTTTGCTTGCATTAAAGAATTCAAGAATTAATGCCTGTCTTTTTAGCTTTAGTAATTTTAGACCTTTTTTTGCAACAATGATTCTTCTCTTTGTACGAATGTATTCAAGGCGTGTTGGTCTAATGTTAATTACTGATGGCAATTTTATGCACCTGCACCAGATCTCTTTCTGTACTTTTCAATGAATTCTGGTTTGATACGATTAAGTTCAGAGTCTGATAGTTCGCTTAGTAATTCCCAACCAATATCCAAAGTCTGTTCAATTGAGCGGTTCTCGTCCATTCCTTGATTTACAAACTTTCTTTCAAAATCGTTAGCTACTTTCATGAACTTTCTATCAAGATCACTGAGTGCTTCTTCACCCACAATTGCAGCCAATGATCTTGCATCCTTGCCTTGTGCATAAGATGAGTAAAGTTGGTCTGCCAAGCTTCTGTGATCTTCTCTTGTGCTTCCCTTTCCAATACCTTGGTTCATCAAACGTGAAAGACTTGTCAAGACATCTACAGGTGGATGTATGTCTCCTCTGTGCAAGTCTCTGCTCATGACAATCTGTCCTTCTGTGATATAACCAGTAAGGTCTGGGATTGGATGAGTAATATCATCTGCAGGCATGGTAAGAATTGGGATTTGTGTTACAGAGCCATTTCTGCCTTTGATCTTTCCCGCTCTTTCATACAATGATGACAAGTCAGTATACATGTAACCAGGATAGCCTCTTCTTCCTGGAACCTCTTCTCTTGCAGCAGAAATTTCTCTTAATGCTTCACAATAGTTAGTCATATCAGTCATGATTACAAGCACGTGCATGTCTCTTTCATATGCTAGATATTCTGCAGTAGTCAATGCAAGTCTTGGAGTAAGTAAACGTTCCATTGATGGATCTGAGGATAAATTCAGAAATAATGCGGTTCTTCCAAGTGCACCACTCTCTTCGAATTGTTTTACGAAAAAGTTTGCTTCTTCACTTGTGATTCCCATTGCAGCAAATACTACAGAAAAGTTTTCTGAACCACCAAGAACTTTTGCTTGTCTTGCAATCTGTGCTGCAAGCAAGTTGTGTGGAAGACCTGCGCCTGAAAATATTGGAAGTTTTTGACCTCTGACCAGCGTATTCATTCCATCAATATTAGACATACCAGTCTGGATGAATTCGGATGGTTCTTCTCTTGAATATGGATTAATACCAGAACCAACCAAGTCAACCTTGGTTTTAGAAACAATTTTTGGACCATTGTCTCTTGGATTTCCAAGACCGTCAAATACACGTCCTAACATTTCGTCAGATACTGCAAGCTGAGCAGTCTCTCCAAGGAATTTTACGGATGTATCACCAATGTTAAGGCCTAGTGTTGCACCAAAGACCTGAACAATTGCAAGACCTTGTCTTGTATCAAGAACTTGGCCTTGTCTTCTCTCACCATTTTGTAATTTGATTTCTACCATTTCACCGTATGCAGCATTTTCTACACCCTCTACAAACATTAGAGGACCTGCAATCTTTGAAAGAGTCTTAAATGATACTCCAGACATTATCTTGAGGCCTCCATCGATAGGGTTGAAAATTCTTCTTGCATTTTGCTCTTTGTGTCCTTTACTAGTTGTTCAACTTGATCTTCCTTGGTCCATTTAATTTTTGATATCATCTTTCTTGATTCTAATTGTCCTACCTTTACAGATGTAATTCCTTTCTTGATTGCATCTGCTTCCATCTTGCCAAATTCTAAAATTGTAGACAGCATTAAGAATTGTTTTCTGATTGATGTGTATGTATCTACGTCATCATATGCACTCTGTTGTAGATAGTCTTCTCGAATTGATCTTGCAGTATCCAATACACCTTTTTCTGGTTCTGGAAGTGCGTCATAACCGACAAGTTGGACAATTTCTTGCAACTCAGATTCTTTCTGCAGAATTTCAAGTGCTTCTTTTCTTGATGCAATCCAGGTTGCTGATACATTATTTTTGTACCAGTCTCCCATGCCGTCTGCATATAATGAATAACTTGTAAGCCAGTTAATTGATGGAAAGTGTCTTCTTGATGCCAGGCTTGCGTCAAGTGCCCAAAAGACTCTGGTAACTCTGAGTGTATTTTGGGACACTGGTTCTGAAAAGTCACCACCTGGTGGTGATACTGCACCTACAAGGGTAAGAGAGCCGATACGCTCTTCAGGAGAAATAACAACTGCTTTTCCACCTCTTTCATAAAATTCTGCCAGTCTTCTTCCAAGATAAGCTGGATATCCTTCTTCACCAGGCATTTCCTCAAGTCTGCCTGAAATTTCTCTGAGTGCTTCTGCCCATCTTGAAGTACTATCTGCCATCAATGCAACACCATATCCCATGTCACGATAGTATTCACCCATTGTGATACCAGTGTAGATGCTTGCTTCACGTGCAGCTACTGGCATGTTAGAAGTATTAGCAACAAGAATTGTACGCTCCATCAATGGTCTCTTTGATTTTGGATCTTCGAGTTTTGGGAATGTTGTAAGAACCTCAGTCATTTCATTTCCTCTTTCTCCACAACCTACATAGACAATCACATTACTGTCTGCCCATTTTGCAAGTTGTTGTTGAGTTACAGTCTTTCCACTTCCAAATGGACCAGGAATTGCAGCTGTGCCACCTTTTGCAACTGGGAAGAAAGTATCAAGTACTCTTTGTCCAGTAAGCAATGGTTCTTCTGGTGCCAATTTGCGAAGAACTGGTCTTGGAGTTCTGACAGTCCACCAGCTTGATAGACCAATGTCTGTCTTGGTTCCATTTTGTACTGAAGCTACAATATCATTAACAGTATACTTGCCTTCAGAAATATCAGTCAAGGTGCCTTTGACGTTATAAGGAACCATTATCTTGTGCATGATAAGTGGAGTTTCCTGAACTTCACCAATTATTTCTCCAGGAGAAACATGATCTCCTTTCTTCTTTATTGGGACAAATTCCCATTTTGTGGTTTGGTCAAGTGCAGGTATGACCTTTCCTCTGCTGATAAAGTCACCACTTTGTTCTCTTAGAACATCTAGTGGTCTTTGAATACCATCATAAATTGATTTTAGTAAACCTGGTCCAAGCTGCATTGAAAGAGGTCTCTTTGTATTGATTACCTTCTCTCCTGGACGAAGACCAGTTGTATCTTCATAGACTTGAACTGTTGCCTTGGTTCCTTCAAGACGAATTATTTCTCCTACTAGCCCCATATCACCAATACGGACTACGTCGAACATTTGTGCGCCTTCTAGACCACTTGCGATCACTACTGGACCTGAAACTCTTGAGATTATTCCATCAGCCATTTATCATCATCAACTCGAGGGGATACTTATTCCTAACACTCTCTTTGCTAAAACAGATATAGATTCTTCTTGAATGTTACCTTCTAAAGCTGGCATAAATATCACTAGAGGTTCAATTGAGGCTTCGATTTTCTTTCTAAAGATACCAGGAAGACTGGATCTAACTGCATCACTTATGATTATGAGGCTGTAGTTACCTGATGAAAAGAGATCCTGGATGGTCTTGCTTGCATCGTCACCACTTGTAATGAAAGTATCTTCTATTCCTAGAAGGTTATATCCTATAGCAAGCTCACGCTCACCTACTACTGCTATTTTTCCAGTGGTTGTATTGGATTTTTGTTGTGACATGTTTATTCTACCAGTAATAACGAATTGATGTAATCTGTAGAGAGGTTATAGCGTTTACCATATGCAATTCTTTTGATGTTTTCACGTTCATGCTCGGTGTTAATGATAAAGTAGAATATAGTACCAATTGAGAGTGCAATATTTTTCAATTTTTTGACATATTCGGAATTTATGAATTTATCCAAAGCGACCTCAAAATCGATTAGGCTGTTTGATTTCTTGTACTGAACTAATGCATTTACCAACATGAACCTATTTTCTATTCTGCCAACAATTTCTGAAACGTCTTTTGCATTGTAAACATCCAATAATTCGTTTGTGGTCATCTTGCCACCCTCGATCAGGTGTTTACTCAATATGTCCTTGTCAAGATTAGATTCTTTGGCCTTGAGAAGACTGAGAACGTTTTTCTTGTCTATCTCTGCCCTTATGAAATCTCGAATCAATCCCTCATCGCCTTGGAAGAACTTGAGTGACTCTAGTAAATTATGATAATAGAAAGTTTGAAGTGCAGACATCATAGGGCCAAGATCGCCAGTTTTCTGATATGTTTCAAGGTGGTGCATCAGAACTGGTCCATAATTGTATTTTACCAATTGATTTACAACACCATCAACTCCTGTCTGGGACAAGATTATCTTCATCTCATCATGTGTGATGTTTCCAGCAGAGATTCCTGCAGGAACATTTCTGCTTGAGACAAGAAATGACTCTGTCTCGGAAATTGGTCGTCCCATACTCTTTGCAGAAAGAATAAGCTCGATATTGTAAATATCCCATTTTGAAAGATATGCCCTAATTGCAGACTTGCCATTAAATGGAGTTGCTTCTAATGCAGTCTTGTTGATGTATACAAGATGTCTGTTAAGTGCAACTTCCAATAGTTCAGATTCCTTGAAAATTGATGCTGCCTTTTCAATCTCTGGTTTATACCATGTAGACCCAAGTGTTTTTACCATCTCGGCCTCATCTTTTGCCTTCATTAGGTTTTGCATTTCTTCTTTTGATAAAAGATTAAGTGAGATTGCCTGCAACCTGCCAAATGACGACGCGTATTGTGATGTTGGCATTACATCTTCTCCGAGAGGAAGCTCTTGACTTGGTCTTCATTGGTTCTAAGTAATTCTTCAAAGGTAAGGTCCAATTCTCTTGTTCCTTCTTTGTTTTCTGCAATGATTCCACCAAGTGTCTTAATTGACTTGCTTGTGGTTACTCCAAGTTCTTTGAGAATTGATTTGTCTTCTTCTCGGCAGTGAACTATAATATTTTGACCAAGTTTCTTTTTTGCATTGTTTACCATAGTTTCAAGAGATTTCTTGTACTGTGGACTTTTTGTGTAATTTTCTATCTCTTGATGAATTATAGTAAAAGCAGATTGCATGTTGGCATTTATTGCATCAAATATGATCTTCTTTGCCTGTAGCTTTGAAGCCTCAATTATTCTTGCTTGTTCTCTTTCTGACTTGACTTTGGCTTCAGTTGAAAAGCGTTCTTGAATCTCCTTTAGTGTATTATTCATCTCAGTTTGGAGTCTAGACTTGCTTTCCTGAAGATCTTTTTCAAGACCCTCAATCTCTTTTCGTTTCCTAGTCTCTATCTCTTGAATGAACGTTTCAATGCTCATTACTGAAAACCACTATAGTATGCCCAGTAGCAATATGATTCCTAACACGAATCCAATGATCCAAAGAGTTTCTGGAATCACAAAGAAGAATAGTACCTGACCAAACTTCTCTGGCTTTTCGGCAATAATACCCATACCGGCAGCACCAATACCTTGTTGTGCGTTACCAGTACCAATAAGACCACCAGCGATTGCAATTGCTGCTGCAATTGCTAAAAGTGGTTTTGTTAATCCGCTACTAGTAGTAGAAGTGTCAGCAGCAAATGCTGGAGTTGTTGACACAAATGTTGATAGTGCAATTGTTAATCCGGCAACTATAACTAAAAGCGATAATTTTGAACGCTTGTTAAGCACCATCACCAAAGGCTCATTTGAGGAGGCTATATTAATCTAATTCTTGCAAATATATTTTCAAATTTTTTAAGATCAATAAACATGCGATCATCGTACATTATTTTATTATAATTAGATCTCAGTTTTGGTTTATAGCTCAACTGGTAGATCCAGTTTGTTTCCCCACTCACCCCATGAACCAAGATAGACTTTTACATTTTTGAATCCAAGCATTTTGAGTGCCATAAAAGAATTTGCTGCACGATATCCCCCCTGACAATATGTTACAATTTCGTCATCCTTTGAAAAATTATACATATTGGTAAGATCTTCAAGAGATTTCATGGTACCATCATCATTGATATTTAGTGTCCAGTCCATATTGATGGCAGTTGGAATGTGTCCATTTCTTGCGGCCCGTATCGTAACTCCATTGTATTCGTCTTTGCTTCTTGCATCAAGAAGCTTTACTTTGCCTAACTTTTTGTTGATGTATTCATAGCCTGCAACGATATCCTTGTTTACTTTACCTGAAAATTTGTCTGGCTTGAATCCATTTGTCTTGATTTCAGTATCAAGTCCAAGACTAGACCATTTTTTGAATCCGCCATCTAGCATGAATGTATCTTTATGTGAAAAGTACATCAAGAGCCAGACTCCCCTTGCTGCACTCATCCCTGAAACATCATCATAGAATACAACTGTTTTGTCTTTTGTTACACCCAAAAAAGATAGGAGATTCTCCATTTGCTTTTCAAATGCCTTTATCCCATCTTTTGAAGTATCAGACCAATGATAATAGAAAAAATCAAGATTTACCGCGCCTGGAATGTGTCCTTGCAGGTAATCTTTGTATGATCTACAATCGACAAGAACAAGATTTGGTTTCTGGATTTTTTCCATTAGATCAGTACATGAAATCAGCATGTTACAATTCGGGACTTGAGGGTAATGTAAATCCATTTTACTGTATCTTCAATTACATGCAATACAGTGATGCATTATTGAAATTTTTTCACAAACTGATGCATCAAATATTTGAGGAAAAAATAATTTGTTACAATTTTTTCAAGTCACAAATTCTTATATCTTAGGAAAAATATGATAATATCGCAAAATGAATATTTTAAATTATCAAACTATAAAAGAGAATCATTTTACCATACAAGAATCATTTTGTGAGTAATATGACCAAAGCAAAAAAACAGACTCCAAAGCTGTCAGTTTTTCAAACATTCAAGACAAAAGACAAAGAGTTTACAGGAGAAGCTATGCGCCAACGTGGAATTATAATACATCTTGTATCTGAAACTTTACCTACAAGAAAAACTCGCACTGCCATTGCACACAAGCTTGCAGAACAAAATGGTACCACTTGGCAGAATATCTATTCTGGAATTTTCAGAGATTTGGATGAAATTCTCCTTCCTCTTGAATTGGTCAAAGAAGCTGGAAGACTGCCAATAAAACGTGGACCAAAGGCGCTCCAAGAACAAGGAGTTCCATATTACAATCTGACTGACAGTGGTTTGCTTGTTGCAGCTTCTGTATCAGATACTGGAAAAGAGAGAATCAGAATTATGAATGACTTTTTTGAAAAAGAGACTAATACAAAAGAAAAGGACTTGAAAAAAGCAATCATAACATTGCTTGATGTTGCGCCAAATTTTGTTTTGTTATTATTGAGAAAATACATTGAATCGTACAGCGAGGGAACAATTGACAAACTTGTCCCGTTCAATTCAGAGTATATCAAAAAGGCCTGTGATGACGCATTACGTGTTCAAAGGGAGTTATTGGAGGGATTTTCTTCTCTGTCAAATTCTGATAGGGAACCGATCATGAGCTTTCTCAAGAAGATAGGCTAGACATCCCAATAATAATTAAAATCCCTTTCCAAAAGAGCTTGATAATATTGATAATGTCATCTAAAGCCGCTTTTGTCAAGTCATGTCATATTGGAACAGTGGTTAGATGACAGATGAACTGATTGAATATGTAATACACCTCATAGATGGTAAAAAGGGAGATGTCGGAAGACTAAGCTATATTCTAGGTGCACTACAGGATGGCAAGACACTTTACAATTCTGACAAAAAATATCTTGATTCACTAATAACTACATACCTTGGCCCCTCAAAGAAAAAAACAGGAGAGCAAAAATCTGTCGAGGAATTAAAGGCAGAACTTGCAAAAGTCAAGGAGAGACTGGAGAAATTTGAAAAGCACGGATACAAAAAACCTGTAGGCAGAAAGGCCGGATTTTTCTTTGTGACATTTTTCTTTGGATGGCATGCTGTTATCACACTGCTTGACAAAAAATCTGTAATCAGTATACACGATCTGAACCCATATCTTTTGCCTCTATACCAACTAGACAAGGTAATTCCTGCAGCATATCTAAATTATGTATACCAGTTCAATCTTAGCATACCAAAGATTGTAGTTCTTGCATGGGGTGCCATGATAATTACATGGATAATACTTGGCTTTGTCTATCTTGTAAAGTTCATCCGCTCAAGATACAATCCTGGTAAACACTAGGATTTATTGTAAGAAATCAAAGTCTTTTGTATATGCTTGACCTGCAAAAGCTGAATGTGTTGAATAATAGGCAGTTCCATTAAATCTAAGCTTTGCAGTATGAGTTTGTAATGTGGACCAGATCTGGGGATTATTTCCATCGTTGATGATCTTTGTGTCTACTGTAATGATCTCAGAGTTGTGCTGTGTTAGTGGTAGGTAAGAGGAGCTCTCCCAAGTTCCATCGTATCGTTGTCCATATTGTCCATGACCAATCACGACATTATTTGCATAGATATCATAGGTTACCATTTCAATTATCAGAGTATTGTCATTTGGATTTGTAAGATTGAACTTTGTTTCTATTGTTGCATCTCTGTCTCCAACTGACATTACAGAAGAACCGTTGTATTTCATGTCAAGAGGCTTTACCTCAGTCATTACAGATGTAAGTGCAGTTGGCGTATTTGCATTTGGAGTAAACATGTTTTTGAAAATTCCTGAACTTGGAAGAATTACAACTACAGCGAGTACTACAATTATTGCCAGTATAGCAGCAAAGACAAAAATTTTCTTATCCAAGGATGTTTCTACCATTTGTTCAATTCTTAAATGTTGAGTTGAAAACGCTTATAGTAAAAGTTTGAAAATACAACTCATGCAGTATCACCAAGCAATTAGGATAGGGCAAGAGAGATCAAGAAAGTCACAGATGACCCTATTTTCGCATGCAGGCTTTGCCATGCTCACACTTACTGTAAAAAAATCTCAGGGAGTGTTTGTGCCAGTTGGGGAAAAAGAGTTTGTTGCAATTGTTGAAAGACCTGGGGAAGGCTGGCTTGTTGTAATAGTTGACGAGGAAGGATATGCAAAATCTCAATCAAAGGTCCTAGTAGAAAAGGACGCAAGAGAAATTTTGAATAAAGCCATGACTGCAGGCATTCCTGAATATACCGGACAAGTCAGGTTAGTGTAATTTCAGTACCCTCTGGACTTCCTTTGATTGCTTTTTCAAGTATCTTTGTGTCTGCCTTTAGTATTCTTGTCTTTAGTTTTGAGCGCTCTATCACCTTTAGCGCAACTATATCCATCAGGTCATAACCTCCTGCCACAGAATCTTGATGTACTAGCATTGAGCGTAGTTTTTTTATCGGTATCTTTTTGAATTTGCTTGCATTTTTGTTCTTGTTTGGATCAGAGTCGTACACTCCGTCAACGTCTGTAGCATTGAAAAATGTGCTTGCTCGGACTTTTTCTGCAATCAATGCGGCAGTAGCATTTGTGCTCTGTCCAGGATGGAGCCCCCCTGTTACTACAATCAGTCCAGTGTCTGCAGCATTTGCAACTTCCTTTAGATTTACTGGCGGATGCGGATATGCTTTTTCCTGTAATGCATAGATCAAAAGTTTTGCATTAAGCCTTGATACTTCGATTCCAAGCTCATCTAGTGTTGATTCATCTGCACCAGATGATCTTGCATGAGAGATGTAGTGTCTTGCAATCTTTCCCCCGCCTGCAATTATAATTGGCTGGCAGATCTTGCTTATTTTTACAAAAAACTCGGCATACTGTTTTAGTGTCTTCATGTCTTCAAGGCCAAACAGACTTCCGGATAATTTTACTACAATTCTTTTTTTCATTAACTGTTTTCACCAAGGATGATGTTTGCTGCAATTTCAACCTTTTTTCTAAATTGCTGTCGTGTATAGACTCTGAGTATGTCCATAAAGCCTGAAATTGCAGAAACCAGCGGAATCTCAGATATTGGAAGCTCGTAAGACTCTTTTGGTCCTTCTCCTTTTTTTGTTGTAAGAATTATTGATTGGGATTCTTTTTTTGACGGTGCAAGCGGAATGGACGGTGTTTTTGATATGTCAATGAAGACCTCACACTTGTCTACTTTGGATCTTTTTGCAATCTCATCTTGTAGCTCTGTCATGTTCACCTTGCCCATCCTGGGACGAGTAAAGATCTTTTCATATACACATTTGAGCAGTCTTCGCTCTTGGTATTCTATTGCAAGCTGCCTTGCCCTTTTGAGTTCCTCATTTTTTGGTTCTAGTGATACAAGTTTTGATATTACAAACTCGTCTGTCATCTGGACATATTTTTCTATGTTATCCGTAGTGAGTTCAAGTTCGCTGTCTGCAAGTATCATGGATTGTATCAACATCACCTCTGCAGAGCGCACTGTCTTGTGAAAGTATACTGCCTTGAACATTTGGTATCTTGAGATCATCATTGATTCAAAGGAATGAAGTGCTGACTTGTCAAGGGAAAGTTTCTTGTCGTGAACATCAAGTGAGTGGATTATTCTCATAAAATCCACTTTTGCATGCTCTGCACCCGTGAAATAGCCATCACGCAAAAGATAGTCCATCATGTCAGCACTAAGCCCGCCAGAGATGATTTCATTCATGAATTGATATTTTGAATTTCCAAATGCCAGTTTGCCAAGAAATGCCTTGTCAAATCCTGATTTTTTTATGATATCACCAATCTCTGATTCTAGTATGAGTTTTTTTCCAATGTCTTCATGAGAGTTTTTTTTCTTTTTTTGCAGGACTTCTTCGAAGAGATGTGAAAATGGGCCATGGCCGATATCATGCAATAGTGCAGCCATCCGTATATTTTCAAAGTCGTTTGCATCAAGGTGTCCCTTGTCTTTTAGTACGTTTGCTGCCTGGCTTGCAATGTGCATTGTTCCAAGTGAATGCTCAAATCTTGAATGTTGTGCCCCAGGATATACTAGATGTGCTCCTGCAAGCTGTCTTATTCTTCGTAGTCTCTGAAATACAGGCGAGTCTATCAGTTCCAGCTCATGTGGATATACAGTAATGAAATCATGAATCGGGTCAACAATTTGGAGATATTTTTTGGCCATGTCTTTTTTACCTGATATGTTTTGATACAATATCTTTTACTTGTTTGTGAACTTGATCTTTTTGCTGTGATGCGTTTACGGTATACCAGTGATATTTTTTTCCAAGTTTTCTGTATGTGTTTGCAATCTTGAGTGCAAATGTTTTGTCTTTTTCAAACCTGTCTCGTCTTTGCTTTTTTCTTGAAAATGAATCGGATACTTTGACATCAAGCAATATGACCATGTCTTCTTTTGGAAGGCCCCGGTCTAGGTTTTCAAGCCATTTCAAGTCAAGACCATTTACTGTTCCATATACTAGATTTGATTGGTAGTAACGGTTCATTATAACAACATGATTCTTTGCAAGTGCATCTTTGATATCTTGTGATCGCTCCCACCTGTTTGCTGCAAGAAGGCAGTGTATTACCTGTGGTGCAAACTTGCGCTTGCCTCCAAGAAAATTCTTGATCTCTTTTCCAACTGGAGTGGTGTAATCTGGAAAACTAAATATGGTAGATTTCTTGTTTTGCGCCTTGAAAAAATCCGACAATAATTTTGACTGGGTTTTTTTTCCTGCCTGGTCAAAGCCCTCTATTACAATAATCATAAGTCCTATTAAATCGGGCAGTAGATAAATTATGAATTACTATCCACATGCCTAACCTGTTACAGGGATAAAGCGTGCTAGTATTACAGAGCCAATCTGACTAAGGTTTAATAATCAAAAAAATGATAAATGATACTATCATGGGCATAGGTCATTACATGGTAAAAGAAGTCATGAGAGAGATAGGAAACAAGTCACGCGAGTTCTACGAGTTCATTTTACCTCCGGTAGACATGATACTACAAAATGACAGCCTAGTTGTATCAATAGACATGCCAGGATTTGACAAAAAAGAGATCAAGCTAAGACTAAACGGCAACATACTATCAATTAGCGCAACAAGAGAGGACGATGTTGAAGGTACAATAGTCTGGAGACAGAGACCACGCGTAATTGACAAAAAAATCAGATTGCCAATCGAGGTAAAAGACGATGAAAATCCAGCTGCATCTGCAAAATATCGTGACGGTGTACTTACACTTACAATACCTACAAAGACTGGAAAGAATATCGCAATAGAATAAACTCTGAGTCCAGTAGAGCAATTTTAATAGAAATTATATTTTAGTCGTTGTTCTGGTTATTTCCTTGTTGATTGTGCTTACCCTGATTGTGTTTATCTTTGCCTTGTTTTTCTGAGTTTATCTTGAGATGTTTTGTCATGTTGTTGTCCAGATTAGGTAATTTTGGTGTAAAGTGTTTTGTCATGTTCTCTTGTTGATCGGTTTTATTCTCAGAATTTTCTGTTTCATTTTCAGAATGTTTTATTTCTTTGTCAGAGTGATCTTCATCTTTGTCTTCAGATGATAGTAATTTGAGTTGAGCCTTGAGTTTTGCAAGTTCTGTGTTTAGTTGGTTTCTTAGATCAGTGTATTTTGCTCTTGATTCTTTTATCTTTACTTTACAATCCTGAGCAACCTGTGTTTTATTCTCTGAAGATGCGTTCTTGATTTGAACGCGACAGTCATGGATTAGAGTTAGAGTCTCTTGTCTTTGTTGCTTTAATAATGTATTACGCTGGTGTTCCAAATCTGAGATTAGTTTTCCTAAATTGGCAGAAGTTTGGTTTGTTCCGTTACCAGAAGGTAAGATAATAGTTGAATTGGTCATTCCAAAAGCTGGATTTGAAAATGTACCCAGTCCAATGCTATTCCATGCGGCAACTCGGTATGTTTGCTCGTGAGATGACAAGAGGTTTGTATCAAAATAACTTGTTTTGTTTGAAGACGTATTGATTACAATGGTTGTGCCGTTTCTCTGTATGAGATAGCCAGTAATTTTTGCTCCGCCGTTATCAGATGGGGCAGACCAGATAAGATTTAGTGATGTGCTAGATGTTACTATTACGCCCAGTCCTGCAGGAGCATTTGGAACGTGTATCTGAACAGGTGCAGGTGGAGTAGTTGCAGTTACATTATTTGTCATCATACTGCTTGCACCTATTGCGTTGATTGCTTGTATGTTGTATCGATAACAAGTATTTGCACCAAGTCCAGTATCAGAATATTTGGTACTTGAATTAGTCGATATAGTGACAAATGTTCCAGTACAGGAATTATCTCGTAGAATTTTATAGCCTGTGATAGCGGTTCCGCCATTATTTACAGGTGCAACCCAGATAAGATCAATTTGTGATGAAGAGATTACAGTAGCTGATAAATTCCTAGGTATAGAAGGAACGGAAAGTGTAGTTCCAGTAGCTTCATTTGATGGGTTACCAGTTCCAGCAGAATTGATTGCAGAGACGCGATAAGTGTAAGTTGTATTTGTCACAAGTCCAGTATGAAGATATGTTGTCAAATTACCTATTAGACTCAGATCTGAATACGAACCAGAACCTATCTTGTATTCTATTTTATATCCTATAACTCCGGTTGCATTAACTGGAGCATCCCAGACCAAAAAGATCTGTGTGTTAGATACTGGAGATGTGTTAAGATTACTTGGAGAAAGTGGAACAGGTTCAATGGCAGATGCAGACAAAATTCCACCCTGTGTAACTAGCGCACCAAAAAGGAGAAGCCAGACAAGAGGTAGGCCTGATATTTTCACTGTACAGACTTGAAATTTTTAAGATATAATCATCAGGCAGGATTCATCAGTATGATTTTGTCGCAAGATTAAAGTACAAAAATGAAAGTCTGGCTTGTGCTCTAGTTATCTCTCATCAATACAGAGATACCCATTATAACAGCAGAGCCAATCATTCCAATTTCCCCGGTGATATGGTTCGTAGAGTACAAAATTGTCGAGCCGACAAAGACTGCTGCTGCAAGAATCGTTCCTGAAAGAAGAATGGTCCTTGATTTTAGTTTGTTTTGCTGCATGTTTTTGTTTTGTTCCATGAATTGCCTTATCTCTGGCACAAGTGCAATTGCAGAATCTATTGACTTGACAAATCTTCCAAACGAGATCTTGAGCTCTTCTACATATGCATCCCGTACAATGTTTTCCTCTTCCATTATATTTTGTAGAACATTGATGAATCTGAAATTTACTTTGTGTGTAAGGTATACTCCTTCAAGTATTGATGCCATCCTCATGTAGAGTGCAAGATGTTTTGGCAACTTGAATGGAAACTTGCTCATTGTTTTATTTGCAAGCTCCATCAGGGCTTTAACTTCCATTCTATCTACTTTAGTTCCATGAAAGGCCTGGATTGAAAGTGCAAGTCCCTTTTCTATTATATTTCGGTCAAATCCTGGCATGAGCATACCAAGATCATCCATTGCAGAGACTGTTCTTGCAGGGTCTCTTTCTATAAGAGAAAGGTAGAGCCTGATCAGCTTTAGCCTTGTCTTGTTGTCAAGCCTTCCGACCATTCCAAAATCATACAGTATCAGGGAGCCGTCATTTGCTACTGCAATATTTCCAGGATGTGGATCTGCATGAAACAAGTCATGTCTTAGTAACATTGTAAAAAATATTCGGTGTGCGCGCACAACAATCTGCTCCCTGTCAATTCCTGCCTCGTCAAGTGCCTTGATATTTGTTATTTTTATTCCAGGGAGATACTCCATGGTAAGTATGTTTTTGCTTGACCTGTCGTCTATTACAGACGGAATTATCAGCTTTGGGTAGCTCTGCATGTTTTTCTTGATTGCCTTTAGGTTCTGGGATTCAATTCGATAGTCCATCTCCTCATGGATTGTCTCAATAAACTGTGAAAGCATGGCCTCTGCAGAATATCGAAGATTTGGGTCAACAAACTTCATTGCAAACGGGATGATTCTTTTTAGAACATGAATGTCTTCTTCGACTATTTTTTCAATTCCTGGTCTTTTGACTTTTATTATGACATCTTTTCCTCGTAACCTTGCCTTGTAAACCTGTCCAAGTGATGCGCCTGATATTACATTGGTATCGACAAAATCAAAATTCTTGTCCATTGGTCCAAGATCATTTTCTATGATTGGCCTTACTTTATCAAATGATTCTGCAGGAACTTCATCTTGGAGCTTTGCCAATTCCTCAAGATATGGTTGCGGCAAAATGTCTGCCCTCGATGAGAGCCATTGTCCCAGTTTTATGTATACAGGACCAAGTGAGAGAAATGTCTTGAGTGCCTTGCGGGCATTTTTTTGGTATCTTTTGAGGTCAACATTTTTTCCTTGCTTTTTGACCCATTCTCTTCTATCTTTTCGTAGTGCAATCACAAGTGGTATGAGCTTGATGAAGGTTTGAATTGTTCTGGAGCGTGAAATTTGCTTTTCCCTCCCTAGAACTCTTTTAGTTTTTTTGTTATAGCATAACCTGCATAGCCTGCAACTATAGATGCTACAAGCCCTGCAAAGATGGATGCGCCCTTTGCAAAAGGCATGTTCTTTTGTAATTTGTAAACACCTGATGAAATTTTTGCAGCAGCAATTCCGCTTGCAACTCCAACTAGAATTTCTGGTGCATCCCGTACAAGATGGCCAAGTGGATCTTTTCTTGGATCAACTCTATCCATGTGGACCAAATACTTGTCGTCGTATTCTCTAATGTGTAGATTACCATAACGATACTGTTTTTTTGCGCCATTTTTTTGACCCAGTACTGTCTCTTCTGCCCCTTCAAGCATGAATTGGCGGACTTCAATTGGGATCTCGATTTCATCCCATATCATGTCTGAAAAAATGCCTTTGTAGTAAATATACCCTTAGCTTGACTCTTCGATTTTTTTTTCAAGTACAACAGCCTTTTTCTTTCGTACCTTGAATACGATTCCACCTATTCCTGCTGCAATTGCTACAAGTATGATAATCTGTAATTGGTTTATGTTCGAACCGTTACCTGACTGGACCTGCGGTTCTCCAAATGATACGGTATCAATTTCAGTTATTGTATGCTGTTGCAGTAACGTATCCTTCCAGGTCAGTGTCACCTGGACTTTTTGATCACCTGTAGGTACGGTGTCAGAGTTTACTGGAATGTTAAATGGTACTGGTGCATCAATGTCAATGTCTCCGATATACTGGGTTGATTTTTTGATAATTGTATTATCAAGAGGCGTTACAGTCACCTGGCCAAAGACTGCCTTAACATTTCCTTGGTTGAGTACATCTCCTATTATCATCTTCTTGCCTGCAATGTCTGTCACTCCTATATCGTGAAGTGAGATATCAATTACTCCCCTGATGTATGTTGCAAAGTTTTGCTTTTCAATTACAGTTGCACCATCTTTTGTATACTGGGTATCAACTTCATAATTTACTGCCTGGCCCTCTATGCTCTTGTCTGCAAATACCGGAATTACCAAGTCAGTCTTTTCAAGTGGACCTATTTCTTTTATGAACCACTTGTTGTCTTGGAGAATCTTCAAGTTGTTAGAGTTTGGTGTGATTGAAATTGAAATGTCAGATATCTTTGATGGGGACAAGTTTTCAATTCCTAGCGTAAGGTTTTGCATTACTGCAGTAAAAAGATATGGCGGAGATGACAATTTTATTATCGATACAGAACTTGTCGGTCCCACGATAAAGTCCACAGTCCTAGTTGTTGTAACCTGATTTCCCTGTCCGTCAAAATATGTCACAGTAAATGGTGCATGGATTGTCTGTCCTGCCACATTTTGCGGGATAAATGTATGAATCAAAAACGTGTTTGATGAGCCAGGCTGGACTGTTCCTACCTTCCAGTGGTTCTGGTCAAGTACGATTCCCTGCAGATTGTTTGTGTCAGTTGTTGTACCGGTATTTTGGTCTCTTTGTATTACAACATCAACATCATTTAGTGGTGCGGTGCCAGCGTCTGAAATTTGGATTGTTATATCATTATTTGATGCTGGATCCAAAAATGGGTTTTCTGCCTTCAAGTTTACTACGCTTTTTCCTGTTACCTTGAAATTAAAGTCAAGAAATGCTGTGCGTTCTCCGTTTTCTCTTACTCTAGAATATGTAACCTTGATTGTTCCTGAATAGTCATGGATATTGACTGTTTTATCCACATTTACAAAGAATGTAAGCGTAAAGGACTGTCCTGCAGTTGCTGTATTGGTGTTGTCAGCCTCGATAAGCCCGCTGCTTGTAATGGCGCCTGAAAATCCTGTTGGCAAGCTAAGAAGGCCTCCTATTCCAGAGATGTCTTCTGTGCCAACATTTGACAATACAACTGTAAATGGAACGTTCTTGTCACCAGGCTCTGACTCAATTTTTTGTCCGGCAGGACCAAAGTATGCATCAAGTAGTTTGATATCTGTAAATCCATGCTCAAAGGGCGATACGGGTGGTGTTAGTATTTCACCAGATGTTGCATAGATTGGAATTATCATCTGTCCTGCAAGCAACAGTACTAGAACTGTTATACCCTTGTAGATCAAGCCAGATTTGCCTCCATTTCTTCTTTGAGAATTCTGCCGTCTTTTATTGTTACTACTTTATCCACCTCGCCAAATTGGTGTCGGTCATGTGTTACTATGATAAATGTCTGGTATAGTTTTCGGTTAAGTGATTTTAATAGCTGTACTGTAGTCTCTGCAGAAACTGAATCCAAGTTTCCCGTAGGCTCGTCTGCTAGAACAACTGCTGGTTTTGCAATCAATGCACGTGTGATTGCAACTCTTTGGGCCTGTCCACCTGATATTTGGTTTCCAAATTTGTGCATCTGGGTTTCTAGTCCTACTGTTTTGAGCAATGTTTTTGCCTCGTCTGCAGAGTTTTGTACCGTACCTTGAATCTTTCTTGGCAGTGTAACGTTTTCTAAAACTGTAAGATCTGACAAGAGGTTTGAAAACTGGAAGATAAAGCCAAGCTTTGTGTTTCTAAACGTGGAAAGTTCATTGTCATTTAGCTCTGACGTGTCCACTCCGTCAATTATCACCTTGCCCCGAGTTGGCCTGTCAAGCAGTCCAATCATGTTAAGCAATGTGGACTTGCCAGAGCCTGAGCTTCCAACTATTAGCATAAACTCTCCTCGCTTTACGCTAAATGATAAATTCCGTAATGCATAGACCTCGGTCTCTCCCTGGCCATAGACTTTGTCGATGTTTTTTACCTCTAAAACGTAATCAGCCAACTCTCATTGCCTCCACAGGCTCTAGCCTTGTAGCCTTGTATGCAGGATAGATTGATGCAATAACTGCAAGCACAAACGCCATGATATCTGTCTGGAGTATACTTGTCCAGTTGTATTTTACCTCAAGGGGCAAGCTTCCCTGAAATGTCATGTGGGTCTCCTTTGCATATGCAGTATATGTAACACCCATGACAGTTCCAAGCCCTGCACCTATTGCGCCAATTACCATTCCTTGAAATATGAAAACTAACAAAACGTCTTTTCTTTTTGCACCGATTGCCCTCATTACACCAATGTCTCTAGTCTTGCTTGTTACCTGCATCATTTGTATGGTAACTACGGCAAACGCTGATGACATCATTCCAAAATATCCAACTAGGTTAATCAGTGCAATTCCTGATCTAAAACCGCTCAGTGTCTGCTCTGCTGACTCTTCGATTGTCTGTGCCTTGAATTTGTCAGCACTTGATGGAAATGCAGCAAGAAATAGATCTTTGACATCTGTATCCTTTGTTGGGTCGTTTAGCCTGACAAGAATTGATTGTGTCTGGTGTGGCCTGTTTAAAATTTCACGCAGTGTATCTATATTCATTATAACACTATTGTCAAGGCCTACTGAACCTGCAGTTGCAGTGATTCCAACTATAGTTAATCGTCGTAAAACATCATTGCCAAATTGATCCTTGAATTTTAGCTTTACATTATCTCCTACTTGTGGAAAACCTAGATCTCTGTCAACAATTGCTCCAAGCACAACTGAATCTCTGTACGTGACATATTGTCCACCTGCTCCTACAGTTTGGTACATTGTGGACGCTTCCTTGTCAAGAACTGGATCAACTCCTATAACAGGTACAGAATAATCTCGAATTATTTTTCCATCTATTGTTGCATTAATTGAAGCAGCAGAATCAATTCGGGGTGCAGCTGCCTGGACATATGGAATTCTTTCAAGCCAGTTTACAAGCATGAAATCAGATTTTGTGATATAGTCTTCTTGTCTTGTGATGTACACATGGCCAAACCTGTAATTGATTTGGTCACGGACTATGGCATCATAGAGGCCCTGGAAAATTACTGAATTTACCTGGACTACAAGAATAGCAATTGCCACTGCAAGACTTGCTGCAATGAGGCTGCCCCTACGCCTTGTGATGAATCGGATGCCAATCTGTGCACGATAGTCCAATAGACGATCATGAATTAGTCTGATATTTAATGTTTTAGTGATGTGTAGTTATCATATTAGACAATATTATATAATACATGTTCATTTTGATATAATTAATGGAGTGGTACCATAACAAATGGACAAATTAGACATACAAATCCTCTCACACTTGCTCAACAACTGCAGAAAGCCAGACAGGCAGATAGGCCAAGAGATTGGCATCTCAGGGGTTGCTGTAAAATCAAGAATTCAGAAAATGATTGAAAATAAAATAATTGAAGAGTTTGCCCTAAAAATTGAACCGCCGGTATTAGGGTACAGTGTCTTGTATTTTGTAGTCACTGGAAAAGAGATTGATGATATAATACAAAAGATACAATTGGTTGGAGAGCCATTCTTTGTTGTACCATGTGTTGGTGGTATTACCGTATGTAGTATAGTGGTAAAAGAAGATCCTGAAAAAAAGATGAACTTGGCAAAGAACTTGCTTCGTGATGTACG
This sequence comes from Nitrososphaerota archaeon, assembly GCA_013288545.1. Lineage (GTDB taxonomy): Archaea > Thermoproteota > Nitrososphaeria > Nitrososphaerales > Nitrosopumilaceae > Nitrosotalea. The sequence goes on from JABDBR010000001.1 coordinate 46,276, forward strand.
AGTTCTTAGTATCTTTGAGGCAAAAAATCCTGAGATAAGATCTGATCTGACAAAGACAGACATTGAAATTATTGATATTTTATTAAGAGACCCGAGATTAAAAATTGAAGAGATTGCAAAAAAATCTGGGTTTTCAACAAAGACCATAGCACGCTCACTGGAGAAATTACAAAATGATGAAGCAATACAATTTACTTTGATATATAATCCAAAAAACATGGGAGAGTTTATTCCCTTTGCAATTTTAGTTGGGGTGACAAATGTCAAAAAGACACTTGCAAAACTTGCCAAGGTCTTCTCGGGATCATTTTTGCAAAATCCGTTTGTGCACATGAACCAGATTGTTCTTTTCATGTATACAGATAATATCTACAAGATGGATGATTTGTCCGGTAAAGTGCATGATATACAAGGAATACACTCTGTTGATTTGTTCATGCCAAAAAAAATTACGTTTTTGAACAAGTGGGTAAAAGATGCAATCATACAAGCCAAGAAATCAAAGAGGCTTCATCTCATGTCTGAGATACATTCATAACATAATTGTACCATAATTATTCCAAATGAGGAAAAATGTCTTCAAAGGCAGAGTTCTCTCACTTAGTCTTTATACATTATCTGTCAACAAGCGAAAAGTTACACGAGAAGTAATAGAGCATCCCGGTGCTTCTGCCATACTTGCAATAGAAGACGGCAAGGTATTGCTAGTACGACAACATAGGTTTCCGCATGGATATGTGCTTGAAATCCCTGCTGGAACACTAGAAAAGGGAGAAAAGCCGCTCAAGTGTGCCCACAGGGAACTGCGCGAAGAGACTGGATACACAGCAAAAAAGATGGCTCCGCTGATAAAGTACTATCCCTCTATAGGATACAATACTGAAATAATCCATTGCTATGTTGCATCTGGAATAAAAAAAGCAGGAGGCCTGCAACTTGACCAAGATGAGATAATGTCTGTTGTAAAAATTGATTTCAAAAAGGTTCTCAAGATGATAACATCAGGAAAGATTACAGATTCAAAAACAATTTGTGCTGTCTTGACTTATGCCGTCAAGAAAAAATATCACGTATAGACTGGCTTTACCAAATCAGCAACATCTGCCCAACATCTTGATAATTTTTCAAACGTAAATACCAAGTTTAGCAGTTGAATTGATCCTTGTTTTTTTGGATCAAGCAAAGAACCTACACTTGAGATCTTTTTTTGATAGTTTTTGTGAAGCGTGATTGCCTCAATTGCTAATTTTCTATTGTTCTCAATAAATGAGGTGATTGCTTTTTCATGCACATTTTCTATCTCTTGTGCCGCATCGTACAGTTTTTTTGTGTCAGATTTTGATATGGGCAACTCTGAAATTGAATGTGCAAGATCTATTATTGTATCCCCTGCAGTCTCTAGCAAGTTTGCTGCAACCCTATAATCTAAAATGTCAATGTTTCCCAAGTTTAATGCAGTTGCAAGTTTCTTGTCAACCATTGCGCTTCGAATTAATCTTACCAGCAAGAAATATTGTCTATCAATTTCATCATCCCTGCTTGGCATTGTTTGCAATACGGACCTGTCATCTGATGCAAGACAGGATATTGTATCACGAAACATTCCAAGAACAATTGAGCTCATTCTTTTTAGTATCTTATCAGGACTTAGTGTAGTTGCATCAAGCAAAAACTGGACATTGACATTTGATGCATCCTCTTCAACAATTTCCATACCAACCAATCTTCGCATCAGTCCACGAATCTTTTCTCGGTCCTCTCCTGAAATGGTTGATTTTCCATTTATCTTTATGAGATCATATCCAAGCAGGTATGCACCTGTGACATAGGCGCTGATGTTTTCTTGTTTTGATACAGGATATGGTATCACAACTTCGTTTGGTGCCCTGCTTGCACCAGTTGGGGTAATCGATATGCTGTTAGTACCTGTCTCGATTTCTACCTCGTCGCTTTTTTCAAGTTTGTTTGCCTGGACCCACTCTATTGGCAAGGAAACCAGGATGCTGCTTCCTATCCTTTGCAGGCGTCGAATAAATTTAGTCAATTTATACTAATTTATATAATTTAATGATCATTTTTATATTTTCTCATAAATTTAAGCTAGTTATGCAGGCAGTAGCCTTTGCGCCAGGCCACATTACTGGGTTTTTCAAGGCAGAAGTAGAGCCAAGAGAGCCCGAACAAAAGGGGTCAATCGGTGCAGGATTTTGCATCAAGGAGGGTGTGACAACAAAGGTCAAGGTGACAAGCTCTGACAAGCCTGGATTCAAGATCATAGTAACTGGATACAAATCAGACAACACACAGGTCTCAGAATTTGTTGTAAAAGAATTTTTTAAAATTGTAAAGGAGAATTATTTTTTGGATATTGAACATTATACCACGATTCCAGTTGGATATGGTCTTGGCTCTAGCGGTGCAGTTGCGTTAAGTTTGGCATTTGCATTAAACAAGGCACTTGGGACAAATCTGTCCCGTACTAAAATAGGACAGATTGCCCACAATGCAGAGATCCACTGCAAGACAGGACTTGGGACCGTACTGTCATCGTATCATGGCGGGTTTGAGATAAGGACAAAGCATGGTGCCCCAGGAATTGGAAGCCTGCAAAAGATCCACACAGACTATACCGCAATTGTAATTTGCTTTTCTCCAATATCAACAAAACACTTCATCAAGACCGAACTCTCAAAGATAAATGGTCTTGGAGGAAAGATGGTTACAAAATTATTAAAGTCAAGAGACCAGATGGAATTTTTGGACATGTCACTTGAATTTGCAAAATATGTTCATGTCATCACAAAACAGATGCAGCAGGTAATTGATGACCTGTCCCAAAATGGATTCAAGTCAGGTGTTGCAATGTTTGGAGAGACGGTATTCACCCTTGTTCCAAAGAATAGGGAATCTGAAGTGATGCAAGTTTTGAAAAAATATGATGGAATGATAATTAAAACTGAGATAGACAAGAGTGGAGCTAGAGTCTCCTAGTGTTGATTCCAAAGACACATCCAAGGGCCACATCTCTTTACATCCGGGAAAAACTTGTCCAGGGATTCAAAGGGGGACTGGTTGTCGAAGAAGGACTGTTGGCCCATGGAAGAGGTGAGATGTTTGACTATCTCATAGGGGAAAAGACTAGCAAGACCTCGCACAAGGCAATAAAGGCTGCTGCAAGGGCACTGCTTGCGGCAAAATCACCTGTAATATCTGTAAACGGCAACTTTGCAGCCCTTTGTGCAAAAGAGATTGTCGAGCTCTCAAAAATTACTGGCTCAAAAATTGAGGTAAACTTGTTTTATGCAAGCGAGAAACGAAAAAAAGCCATTGCAAATATTTTAAAGAAAAATGGTGCAAAAGAAATACTTGGGGTTTCACCTAAATTTGCAAAGAAAATTCCAAAACTTGACAGCGCAAGAAGGGTTGTGGACAAGCGAGGAATATTTTCTGCAGACGTTGTACTGGTGCCGCTAGAGGATGGCGACAGGACAATTGCGCTAAAAAAATTTGGAAAAGATGTCATTACGTTTGACTTGAACCCCATGTCCCGCACTGCACAGACTGCTGATATCACAATTGTAGATAACGTAGTCCGAGGAATGAAGATACTAGTTGATGTTTGCAAAAAACTAGCAAAAGAAGAACTAGAAGAGAGGCCAAAATTTGACAACAAAAAGAACCTGAAAAAATCTATTGGTACCATAAGAAAAAATCTGCGGAGAATGGCAAATGCCTAAGTCTGTAAGAGATATTTTATCAATGAAAAATTCTAAAAAAATTACTGTAATTACGGCATATGATTATACCACATCGCAGCTTTGCGACAAAGCCGGAGTTGACATGTTGCTAGTAGGTGACAGTGCAGGGATGGTGATGCTAGGATATGACAATACAATACCAGTTACAATGGAGCAGATGTGTCTTTTTACAGAGGCAGTCGCAAGGGGCAGACATGATGCTCTAGTTGTTGCAGACATGCCATTCATGTCATACCAGTCTAGCAAGTCACAGGCAATTGAAAATGCTGGGAGATTAATCAAGTCAGGTGCAGATGCGGTAAAACTGGAAGGCGGAGTTGAGATAAAAGATACCATACATGCCATTGTAGAAATTGGCATACCAGTAATGGGTCACATTGGGTTCCAGCCCCAGACTACGACACTGCAGGAAGGCTACAAAGTCCAGGCAAAGACAAAAGATGCTGCAATGAAATTAATTGATTCTGCCAAGGCCCTTGAGAGGGCAGGTGTATTTAGCATAGCACTAGAGATGGTGACAAGAGAGGTCTCAAAGATTATTTCCAGTTCTATTGGAATTCCGACAATTGGCATAGGCTCTGGTCCTGACTGTGATGGACAGGTGCTTGTGGTACATGATGTCTTGGGGTTGTATGAAAAAATAAAACCCAAGTTTGCAAAAAGATACTTGGAATTGTCTACCGATATTGTCAAAGCTGTCCAGTCTTACAAAAATGATGTAACATCAGGCAAGTTTCCTGGCCCAGAGCACTCTTTTGGGATGGACAAGGCAGAACTTGAAAGGTTGAAAAAAGAAATTGGTTGAAAAACATCCCTCTTTAGATATAGTTGGCTCTGACGGTACCGAGCTTGCAGGAAAGAAAATTATTTTATGCATATCAGGAAGTGTTGCAGCATACAAGGCAATTGAGCTTGCAAGGTTGTTCATGCGACATGGTGGTAACGTTACCTGTGTTGCAAGCAAGGCTGCAACTGACTTGATCCAGCCAAGCTACTTCAAGTGGGCAACAGGAAACCAGGTCATTACAAAATTGACTGGGGATTTAGAACACATCAAGGTTGCAGACTATAAACAGTCAGATTGTATTGTGGTATACCCATGTACTGCAAATACTCTTGGCAAGTTGGCAAATGGAATTGATGATACACCCATCTCTACTGTATTAAGCGTCGGACTTGGTTCCAAGATTCCAATTACAATAGCACTTGCAATGCACCAGGCAATGTATGAAAATCCTGCAGTTGTAAAAAATATTGAATTTTTGAAAAATAAGGTTGATTTTATTTCTCCAAGCTTTGTTGAGGGAAAGGCAAAGGCTGCAGAACCTGAAGAGATACTAGAGAAAATATTGCGCAAGTTTGGCTCGTCACCTGCTCTCAAGGGGAAAAAAGTTCTCATCACTGCAGGACCTACTATAGAATACATCGATCCTGTGCGAGTGATTACAAACCAGAGCACTGGCAAGACTGGTATTTTATTGGCATCAGAATTTGTCGCAGCAGGTGCCAAGGTTACATTGATCTATGGACCTGGGACAGAGATGCCACCAAAAGGTGCCAAGGTGATACGAGTCAAGACCAGTGGACAAATGAGTGACACACTACGAAAAGAGATGAGACAAAAGTTTGATATTGTAATTCTTGCAGCAGCAGCTTCAGACTATACACCAGAAAAGCCAAGCAGAACTAAACTAAATAGTGACCTTCTTAGAATTTCTTTAAAGCTAAATAGAGTACCCAAGATGATTAATGATGTCAAAAAGATTCAGAAGAATACATTTCTTGTTGGATTCAAGGCAGAAGTAAATGTATCAAAAAAAGATTTGATAGAAAAAGCAAGAGAGAAACTTGTACAGGCAGACTGTGATCTTGTCATTGCAAACGACATTGGTACGAAACGATACAGGGAAAATCCGGATTACAATAATGTTATAGTTGTTGATTCAAAAACTGCTACTGAATCAGGATGGAAAAGTAAATCCAAGATTGTCAAATTCATCAGAACACAAATAGAAGAACAAATTTCACATTAAAGATCATACTGTAACGGCCTGATTAGTTTGAACTTTCCATCCGAGTCCATTTCAAACAATTCTGAAGTTTCACCGGGATTGCTTTGTTTATGCTTTGACAAAAATACCATGCAGGTGTACTTGTCCAAATATGGACATGCCTTGATGAGATCATTTAAAGAGAAAGGCTCGACTAACTTGCCTGACTTTGTTGCCCTAACAATTGTTCTGTAAATGACATGTACTGCCATGATATCATAGATACACTGGTACTGTTTGAAGATTGGCCTTATACTATAACAAGTTCTTTTGTAAACTTGTGCATGACCTCAACTTTGTTTCCAACAATTACAGAGTCTTCAATTCTTACACCAAACTTTTTTGGAATGTATATTCCAGGCTCTACTGTTACTGCCATGTTTTTAGATAAAATTGCCTTGCTTGATGGACCAAGATTTGGCAATTCATGGACTTCAAGTCCAATTCCGTGACCTGTCGAGTGGATGAAATATTTTCCATATTGTTTCTTTTCAATTAATTTTCTACAAGCATCATCTACAGATTTGCAAGATGCATTTGGCTTGACAGCTTTGAGTCCTGCCTCTTGTGATTGTCGTACAATTTCATAGACTTTTTTTGCCTCTGCAGATACGGAACCAAGTCCAAATGTTCTTGTTGCATCAGAGACATATCCTTTGTATCGTAAAGTAAGATCAACTACAACCATGTCTCCATTTTTGAATTTTCTGTCAGTTACCTGCGCATGTGGCAGTGAACCATTTGGACCACCTGCAATTATCAATGGGTTCAGTGTGGATTTGTATCCAGTTGCAAACATGCCTCGCTCCATTGCATACTGCATCAAGATAGTCTGAAGCTGGGCCTCAGACTGGCCTATCATCATTTCATCTACGCACATCTCATACATCTCATCGAGTATCGAGGATGCTTTTTTCAGTATAGTAATCTCTTGTGCATCTTTAACTTGCCTAGCACGATAAAACGGATCAGTTGAAGACTTGACTTCAGGAAGAGACATCTTAAGGCTTGATACAATATTGTAACTATCACTGTCTGTGCACACTTTTTTTCCTTTTAGTATCTTGACAAGAGTGGCAAGAGAGCCCTTTCCACGCTCGGACTTGACCACATCGCATCCAGTGGATTCGTCTTTTACACGACCCATCTCAAGTTCTGGGGAGACAATTGTACAGCCATTTTTATCCAATATTGCAATTGCCTCACCCCAAAATCCAGTCATATAAAATAGATTTTCAGGCTCAAAGACAACAAGTGCATCACATCCTGTATCATTACAATATTTTAGAAGATTCTTTCTGCGCTGGTTCAATACATCAATTCTAACCCTTTGCTATTTTATATTTGCTGGAAGGTTTAGATATTGGAAAATGACCCTCTGGTTTTGTGGAAGAGAAAAAGAAAGTTGTAGCATTATTGTCAGGCGGTCTTGATAGCAGACTAGCTGTAAAGATGATGCAAAACCAAGGGTTTGATGTAACTGCTGTTGCAATCAAGACTCCGTTTTGCGATTTTGATTGTGGTAGAGGTTGTGGATTTGAAATAAGAGAGACTGCAGACTCGCTAGGTGTTGACTTGAAAACAGTATACCTCGGTGACGATTACATTGAAATGCTAAAACATCCAAAACATGGTTTTGGTTCTGGAATGAATCCATGTATTGACTGTAGAGCAATGATGTTCAAGGCCGGAAAAAAAGTTATGGACGATATTGGTGCAGAATTTATCATATCAGGTGAAGTTTTGGGTCAGAGGCCAATGAGTCAGTTTGCTCCGGCACTTAAAACAATAGAAAAAGAATCTGGACTAGAAGGAATTATTGTAAGACCACTTTCTGCTGCATTGTTACCACCAACAAAACCAGAGATGGATGGAATAATCAAGAGAGAAAATCTTGGAATGATTCGCGGACGTTCCAGAAAAGAACAGCTAAAGATGGCACAAGAGTTTGGTTTTGATAACCCACCAAATGCTGGTGGCGGTTGCTTGCTTACTGATCCTGCATTTTCTATTAGAGCAAAAGATCTTTTCTCTCATACAGAGACACCAAACACAAATGACATTGATCTTCTAAAGATTGGAAGACATTTCAGATTTGACCAAAAAACAAAATTCATTGTTGGAAGACACAAGGATGAAAATGAAATGTTAAAGGCCCTTGCATTACCTGGTGATGTTTTGTTTGATGCAAAAGATCATGTCGGTCCAATCTCGTTGTTGCGCGGAGAAGATTCTGAGAAAAATATGAAATTAGCTGCAGCTATCGCAGTACGATATTCTGATGCGCCAAAGGACAAGCAAAGTACAATCTTGACAGAAAAGGGCGACGTAAAATCAGAGATTACTACTGGTTCGATTGCAGAATCAGAATACCTCCAGTATAGGATTTAGTCATACAACCTAATCTGTGAATTGCATTTGACTGCAAAGACTTTTTGAGGGAGTTGATCGCTTACAGAGTATGCAGCAGCAAAAGGCTCCCACTTACCTCAAGGCAATAACTTTGAGGGACTATAGTGACGTACATAGTGTAAAGGAGGATATCAAAAAGGGAATGATTCTGGTTCTCAGGGTAACCCCACTTGCACAAAAAAATGTGGATGAGCTCAGAAAGGCAGTTGAAGAAATTTACAACATTGCAAAAAATGCAGATGCAGACATTGCAAGACTTGGAGAAGAAAGAATCATTGTAACTCCATCTGGTGTAAAGATCTGGCGAGCCGAGTACGATCTAAAGTAATCTAATTCCTTCTTGTACTTGCGGACAGGTTGTCGCAATTCTAAACATCCTGTGTACTGAGCTTGCCAAGTTTTCACACTTGCGTCGCTCACCGTGATTTACAATTACTCTACGAAGTTTTGGTCGCAGTCTGTGGATATATGACATCAATTGGTTGTAATCACTGTGACCACTGAATCCATCAAGTTTTTCAGTTGAACAATTTATGTTGATGACCTCAATTTTTCCGTCCTTTCCGACAACAGAGACTTGTCTTGAACCATCAAGAACTCTTCTGCCCAAGGTGCCGTTTACCTGATATGATACAAACAAGATCTTGTTTTTCTGGACTGGTGCAATGTTCTTGAAATATTCCAGTACTGGTCCACCCTCTAGCATACCAGATGTTGCCATGATTATAGATGGACCTTCACGTAATGGCTCTTCTCTTGCATCAGAGTGTTCTATATTTGTGAAATATTCAGAATCAAATGGATTGTCGTCTGTCTCAAGGATCTTTTGTCTGAGTTCTCGTGCAAGATACTCTGGATAAGATTCATGTATTGCAGTAGCCTCTGAGATCATTCCTTCTGTAAATACAGGTGCTTCCATTAGTAGTCCTTGTTTCATGTATTGATCGATTACCATCATGAGTTCTTGTGCACGACCCACTGCTGGAATTGGGATCAATACTTTGCCGCCGTTTCGCAGTGTCTCGTTTACTGATTTGACAAACATGGACTCGACCTCTTCTCTTGATGACTGGATGTCTTCTTTTGCACCATAGGTACTCTCAATTAGTAATGTCTCAACTCTTGGGAAATTCCAGGATGCGCTCTCAAAGAGCATGGATTTTCCATACTTTAGATCGCCAGTATAGACAAAGTTGTGATTGCCGTTTCCAATATGAAAGTGGCAGCTTGCAGAGCCCAAGATATGTCCTGCATTTGAAAATACTAGTTTAATGTCAGGTGAGATATCGGTAACTGTTCCATAGGATAACGGAATGGTCTGCTTCATGACCTGTTTTACGTCGCGTTCAGAGTACAATGGAACCCTGCCTTGTGCTGCTGCGACTTTGATTGCATCAAGCTGGATTAGGTTCATCATAGGTAAAGTTGGCTCGGTACAGTAGATTGGGCCCTTGTAGCCATACTTGAACAAGACAGGCAGAAATCCTGTGTGGTCCAGGTGGGCATGGCTGATTACTACAGCGTCAAGCTCGTCTAGTGTTATGTTTGGCCAGTCAAGGCGTGGATATGCATCTATTGGGTTTTTTGCACCGGGGTTTATGCCACAGTCAATTAGGATCTTGCTTTCATGAGTAGTAAGCAGCATGCATGACCTTCCTACCTGGCTAAAGCCACCTAGTGTCATCAGTGAAACTTCGGCATCCTCTGAGAGCTTTGGCCTGAATATTTGCTCACCTACTTGTCTTAGGTGCTTGCTTCTCTCAGTTGAAGAAATTTTTAGGTTATAGTTGATAGTTTGAATTGTAGATGACTGGCTTGCAGTTGCCTTTCTGATTCGTATCCTCCAGCCAGTCTTTGATACAATCTCTGGCATGTTAAAGGCCTCAGTATTGTTAAGAAGCCATGGGCGCTTGACATCTACTGTCATCTCGCCTGTTGCAGTGTCAAAGAAAGTTCCGCCAAGTTCAGCCTCTTTTGGAAGCATTTGGGTTAGAATCTGCCTCGATTCTTCCTCGTTCTTTCTAATTGACTCTTCAGTTCTTACTACAATTCTTTTTTTTATGACATTTACCATGTTGGAGATTACTTCGTTGTGCTCCATCAGATATTTTGGATTCTTGGTATAGATTGCAATCCTTGGCCCCTCGTAATCTATCTTGGTTACATCAGCTTCTTTTGGAATACTTTGCAGTATTGTTGCCATTATGTTTTGGGCTGGAGATAGTTCACGTTGTGCTTGTTTTCTTTGCATTAAATCACTAAAGCGTAATTATGGCCTTTTTCTGTTCTTTTGTTAAGAGTCGATATCCCTGCTTGTCGATTATTGCGACGTTTATTCCGTCACCAGTTCCGATGTTTCTGGTGATTGCAGCTTTTACCGCTCTTAGGGCAATTATTTTTCCCTCTTCTACTGATAGGCCGTCACGGTACTCACTTTCTAACAGACCGTATGCTACTGGAGAACCACTTCCTGTTGTTACGAATGTTTTTTTGTCAAGTGATCCGAACATATCGATGTTGTAAAGTGATGGACCTTGTTTGTCGTATCCTCCAACGAGAATATCGGCAATGAATGGATAGTATCTATTTTGGAAAAATATCAATGATGCAAGTCTTGCAATTGATTTTATTGGTAGATACTCTTGTTTGTCAATTCGGTGTATGTTTGAATGATATCGCAACATGTCTGTGACATTTTGTGCATCTGCAACACCACCTGCAATTGTCATTCCTGCGTGATTATCGATCTTTTGGATCTTCATTGTATTGTTATTTGCTATGAAATATCCTGCGCTTGCTCTCATGTCTGCACAGAGCACTACGCCGTCAGTACAGCTTATTCCTACTGTAGTTGTTCCATGGTATGTGTGTTGTTCGATATAGTCTGACAAATAACTTACTCCTAACTTGAGATGTTTTGGTTTGAATATTACCCGCTTAAATAACTTTGGATTGCTAGGATATTGATAAATAACCAAATTCCAAGTGAAAATCATGGCTTCTCACATAATGGAGCTACCAAGAAAGATACTCATAGGTGAGAACAATATTTCTGATATAGGAAATTTTCTGGTAGGCCTGTCGGATCCAAAAAAGGTTTCCCTAGTTTCAGGAGACAAGGTACGAAAGATAACTGATAAAAAAATTTCCGCTTCACTTTCAGATTCAAAGATCAAATATGTGTGGCATCGCAGCACAAGCAATGACGTAGAGGCTGCAAAAAAAACACTTGATGAAATAAAAAAAGACAAGAGTGATTTGATAATTGGAATTGGCGGTGGCAGATCTGTTGACATTGCAAAGATGATTGCTTTTACACTAAAGAAGTCATTTGTTAGCATACCAACCTCTGCTTCACATGACGGTATTGCCAGTCCCTTTGTTTCGTTGCGTGGAGACAAGCCATATTCCATTATAGCAACTGCACCGCTTGGTGTCTTTGTTGATATTGCAATTCTGAAAAAGGCTCCAAGGAGACTTTTAGCTAGTGGTTGTGGTGATCTTATGGCAAAAGTTACTGCAGTACGAGACTGGGAACTTGCAAGAGATAACACTGGAGAATATTTTGGAACTTATGCAGCGAATTTGGCATCAATGAGTGCAAAGATAGTCATAGACAATTCAAAAGATTTCAGGAAAAATCCAGATGTTAGAATGATTGTTGAGGCCTTGATAAGTTCAGGAGTAGCAGCCTGTATTGCTGGAAGTAGTAGACCATGTTCTGGTGCAGAACACTTGTTTTCTCATGCAGTTGATCATCTCAAGCCAGGCGTAGGTCTGCATGGAGAAAAATGCGGTATTGGTGCAATATTGATTGCAAAGCTACAGGGCCAAGACTGGAAAAAAATAATCCAGATGCTAAAAGATGTAGGCGCACCAACCAAGGCAAAAGAGATTGGTTTGGACTCTGAGATTCTTGCAAAAGCACTTACAATTGCACAATCACTACGACCTGAGAGATATACTATACTCAGCAAGACAAAGATGAATGAAACAAAAGCTTTAGATCTTGCAAAAGATACTGGCGTACTATAATTTTAGGCTGCTTTTTGCTGAGCAGGTTTTTCCTCAGCTGGTTTTTGTTCTACTGGCTTGTCTTGTTTTGGTTTGTTGTATGAATCAACAAAGTTAACTTTTTCTAGTTTTGTTACAAACTTGAAAATCTCGTTTGCAATTGCACGTTTTACTATCTGGAGGCCTTCCATCATCATTGCTTCTTCTGGAATGTTAACATCAAGTTCTGTTCCCTTGATCTCAAACTTGATCTTTGATTCTTCAATTGGGAATCTTCGTTTGAGCAATCCCAAGACTTTATCCTGGTCTGTGTCTAGTGATTTGATAACATTAAGATCATAAACAATTGTTTTTCCTGCAAATCTGTGATTGAAATCAACTTGGACTCTACCAGAGCCAATGAATCTTACAATTCCTGTTCTTTCATCAATCTCTATTGAATCTCCAACTGTAACTTTTTCTGCATCTTCTCCAAGTTTTCGAAGTGGGATCATGCGAACCTTGCCTGTATCTCTTACTCCAAATCCTTTCTCTGGAGGAACTTCGATTGAAAGTTTGTCGCCAGCTTTTGTATTTGCTAGTGCATCATCAAGACCCTTTAGAACCCAGGACTCTCCTACAGAAATGAGTCTTGGTTGATACTTTACATTTGCATCATGAATTGAACCTGATTTAGCATCGGCTTCGCGTGTTGTCTCAAATACCTCGTTTGAATCTTTAACTTTTGCAGTATAGTCTACCAGAATTAAAGTTCCTTTTTGGAAAGCCAACGTGATCGATCCTTCAACTTCCTTATATTAAGTTAACACGAAATTATAGAGCCTTTAGTTTTTCTTCAGCAACTTTGAGTGCTTCTGGATTTGTCTTGTATCCCATCATATCAAGTGTAGATCCTATTGCAGAGAGTGTTCTCATTACATGATACTTGTTTACTTCTCCCATGCATCCAACTCGAAATACTTTGCCTTTTAGTTCGCCAAATCCACCTGCAACCAAGACTCGGAATTTTTCAGAGAGTGTTCCTCGAAATGTCTTGTCATCAAGTCCTTCAAGATAGTTTAATGCAATTACAACTGTAGAGCGTGCATCTTCTTTTGCAAACGGTGAGAGTCCCATTGTACTTAGTCCACTGTAAAGAGCATCAGAGCAAACTCTATGTCTTTTAATTCTGTTGTCAATTCCTTCTTCTAGAATAATATCAAGTGCTTCTCTGTATGCATAAAGCAATGGAATTGCAGGAGTAAATGGTGTTTCTTTGCTGTCATCATAATACTTGAAGTATCTTGCCATGTTAAAGTAGAATGTTGGAGGAGGATTTGCAATCATGTGTTTCTTTGCTTTTTGGCTTACAGCAATTGGTGAGATTCCCGGAGGAGCCGCGAGTGCCTTTTGCGCACCTGTTACACATACATCTACTCCCCACTTGTCCATATGGAATTCTTCTCCGCCAAGTATTGAAACTGCATCTACTACAAAGAAAGAATCGTTTCTTGCAGTAAGATCTTTGATTCTATCAAGGTACTTTACCATTGTACCAGTAGAGGTTTCATTCCAAACTACATAGAATGCTTTTACATCTTTATTATTATCAAATGCCTCTTTTACTTGATCAAAAGTTGCATTTTGTCCAAATGGTGTTGTAAGACGTACGACATTTGCACCAGCCCACTCTAACATTGTTGAGAGTCTGCTGCTAAATTCACCGTTGACTGGAATTATTACCTTGTCACCTTTCTTTACCATGTTTACAACAGAGGCTTCAACTGCACCTGTTCCAGATGCACTGAGGGCTACTACATCGCTTGTAGTATCAAAAATTTTCTGACTCTTTTCAATAGTATCTACGTATAACTTGACAAAATCTTTGCTTCTGTGATTTATCATGTGAGTAAACATTGAACGTGTTACTCTTTCTGGAACATTTGTTGGACCAGGTAACATGACTAGATATTCCAAATAAATTCTCCAACTTGCAAGAAAGTTAACCGCTATTTATAATTAAAGAATTTTGCCAAGTCTGCTTTTTGCGTCTATTTTTAAGAGCACTTGTTTAGTTCCTTCAGGAACAAGATCTGACCAGTCTTTTCCACTTGCGATCATCTCCCGAATATTTGTTCCAGATATCGTATCTCTTCTCAAAAGAGGAACTTCAAAGACAGTTTTTCCTCTTTTTTTGTATAATGTAATGGTAAAATCGTCATTTGAAAAGACCATATCATATGGAGGTACAATAGAATCAACATGATATGTCCACTTCTCATGATCGCCGGTATCTGGTACAAAAAATATTTTGACACGTTCTAATGTTTTAGAATCAAGTGATGAAAGAATCATTTCTTTTCGTTCCTCTGCTGTGAATGGATTTCTTTTTTCATTATTCTTGTTTGAGCTGCCAATTCCAATCCACAGATTGTCAACCTTTGACAATCCAATGTTTACAGCTTCGAGATGTCCTTTGTGAAACGGTTGGAATCTACCAATTAGAAGACCATCCATTGTCGAGATCTTGTTGTACATGTTTAAAAAACCATCATTAATTAGATTCTAAAATTAAACGAGCTAGTCATGGAGCCAATAAAGATAGACGGCGGACGGGGCGAGGGAGGAGGACAGATAATCCGAAGTGCAGTTACCTTGTCTGCAATCACGGGCAAACCAGTTGAGATAGAAAATATTAGAAAAAACAGAAAGGTTCCAGGTCTTAGGCCACAGCATTTGCTTGGGGTAAAAATATTGTCAAAGATGTGTCAAGCCAAAGTGGAAGGACTTTATGTAAATTCAACTTCGCTAAAGTTTTTTCCCTCTCAAGGATTGAACTTGGATCTTCAAGAAGACATTGGTACTGCAGGAAGTATTCCACTTATTTTGCAAGTATTGATTCCTGCTGCCTCACTTATGAAAAACAGTTTGAAATTATCAATCATTGGCGGAACAGATGTTTCTTGGAGTCCCACAGCAGATTATACAAAACATGTTTTTGCCCAAGCATATTCCAGAATTGGAATCAATTTTACTTTAGAAACCAAAAGACGTGGATATTATCCAAAAGGTGGTGGACTTGTTGAAACCCAGATACAACCTTGCAAGAATTTGAATCCAATATCACTTCTTCAGAGGAGTACAGCATCTGCAAGACTAATGTGTACTTATTCTCACATTCCAAAGGAAATTGTAGAAAAAGAAGTGCATGATGCAAAAAATATTCTTGCCAAAAATGGATTTGATAGTGAAATTACAATAAAAGAAGACAGTGCGCAAGACAAGGGATGTTCAATTTTGATATTTTCACATGATGCAAACTCAGTAACAGGCTCAGATGGAATATACCAAAAGAGCTTGAACGGTCTTGGCAAATCAGTTGCAGAAAAATTCATTGAATCAAACTTTGGTGTTGATCTTTATCTTTCTGATATGATTGTAGTTCCACTTTCTCTTGTAAAAGAGACTTCGGTGTATAGAGTAAAACAGATTACAAAACACTTGGAGACAAATCTTTTTGTCGCAGCAAAAATTACTGGCTGCAGATACGGAATAGGAAAACTTGATGATGGTTTTGAGGTAAGAATTTCTGGAGTCTCAGACGCCTGAATGAAGTAGTGCTGCCATCAAAAGTATGGCAAGTGACAGTATTACTGTAAGCCTTCCAAGCATGATAATTTTTGAGCGAAGTTTTTGTAGATGGTCCCCAGAAAGATTTTTTGACTCTATCTTTCTTTCCACCTCAGTTCGGATTAGCCGTACATGTATTGCAAATATGATTATCAGTAAGATTACTAGTATGACCTTGATGAGAAGAATAATTCCATAGTTTGTGGAAAGTATCATAGATGGTTTTACAATAAACCCAACAGAGTTGTAGATTCCAGTTACGATTAGTATGATAAGAGACGGGACTCCAATTGTGTTGAATTTTCGTCCTACTCGGATCATTATTGATAGCCTTCCCTCTACAGAATCAGAAATTGTCTTAAGAAGTGGAGCAAGAACTATTCCAATGAATATTGAACCGCCAACCCAAATTGATGCAGCAACAAGATGTGCCCACATAATGAGTGCATCAACAAGTGCCATTACACTATTGCAGAGTTAACGAATAATATCTATTATCATCTGAAGAAGGTTTTTTAATTGAACAGGCCTCGTAGCTTCTAGATTTGATAAGTAAGGGAAGATTAGTCATATTTGCATGCTTTGCTGGCCTTGGCGCAATGATGTTATTTTTCTATCTTTACGCAAATTCTTTTCAGGGTGATCTTAGCAAAGTAATAATCAGTGTTGACAGCATCAAAGTTCTCGATGAGAACAAGATAGACAAACGTGCACATCTTGATGTACGATTTAATCTTACAAATCCTACTGCCATTGTTTTGACTATCGCCACAATCAACTATCAGCTATATGCAAATGGGAATAATGTTGGAGAAGGACATTTTACAACAGATGACATTCCAGAGGCTGGAAGACCTGCACTATTTGCCAACAGCAATCTTACCTTACCTACAACATTTGATCTTGTAAATAGTGACCAGATTACAAAGGAATATTCAGAAATAACAACTGGTCAACCGATAAAATATGAAGTAAAGGGACAGGTAACCATAGAATCATTTCTGACTGCAGTTATCAAAGACTTTGATTTAGCTTTTGGTTAGCCCAGACCCCAACTCGTTTTAGTTTTTGGAGTAATTTTTACAAATGGAGCTTCCTTTTCTTTCCAGGGATTTTCCCTGACCCAGGTAAACTTTTTGTAAAATATTTCGTATAACCGCTTGAATTGCGGACCTTTTTCGATAAAGGTAGTTGTGCCTTGAACAACAACAGCTTTGTGTTGGCTAGGAGAGTAAATGTCCACAGAGATTGCAATTTTGTTGTTCTTTTTTAGATTTGCATATTTTTTTGTACCATAATCTGTTGCAAAATAAAAAAAGCCATCTTCAAAATAATATGTGACAGGAGCAATATGCGGTACATCACTTGTGCATGTAGATATTCTGCATCCCTCATTTTCCTTTAGAAAATCTGATTCTTTTATGGTAAATTTTATCACAAAATGTAATTTATTACATTGAATAAAAAGAAATGGGCCGAGAGAGATTTGAACTCTCGACCACCTCCGTGTCAGGGAGGTATCCTAACCAGACTAGACTACCGGCCCAATAGAATTCGACCTCACTTTAGACGTTATTAACGTTTAAGAAACAAGAATAATATGCAATGCATCAAGTGAGTATCATATGATTGGTGATTTTTCACCAGAGGAAAAGGATGGCTTTTACAAAGCAGTATTTTCTAGACGTGATGTTAGATCTCATTTTACTTCAGAACCAATTGACGAGCAAGCACTCACACGTATACTAAATGCAGCACATCATGCCCCATCTGTAGGATTTTCTCAACCTTGGAACTTTATTCTAGTTAAAAACAAAGATACCAGAAAGCAGGTCAGAGATTCATTTGATAAGGAACGAATTCGCTCTTCTACTCTTGTTGAAGATCCTAAAAGATCAAAATACTTGTCATTAAGACTAGAAGGAATTTTAGATTGCGCTGTAAACATTTGCATTACATATGATCCCACAAAATTTGGTCCTTTTGTCATAGGAAGATCAAGTATTCCAGAGACTGGGATCTATAGTGTTTGTTGTGCGATACAAAATCTCTGGCTTGCAGCAAGAGCAGAAGGGATTGGTGTTGGCTGGGTGAGCATACTTTCAAATGACGATCTTAAACGAATTCTTGAAATTCCAGATCACGTGGTCCCTGTTGCATATCTTTGTCTTGGACACGTGTCAAGCTTTGCAGACAAGCCAGATTTGGAAAGTGCCGGTTGGTTACCGCGTCTTGGCCTCAAAGATGTTGTATTTTATGAAAAATGGAACAATAACAGCGATCCCAATTGGCAACAAATTCGTGAGATGATAATCTCAAATCTTGATTACGCTTAAATGCTTACCAAGTGTGATTTTTTTCGGGCTCGTGGCGCAGAGTCATATATTGACGCGAAGCTTGGATAGCGCGGTAGCCTCCTAAGTTACAGGTCGAGGGATCGAAGCCCTCCGAGCCCGTCTTATTTTAAATTAAAAATCTAGGTTGAGGTTGTTCCAGGTGTTGGACTTTTCAATACAGCTTTGTAGATGTTTACTGTATAATCGCCCTCAAAGATGTGGATTACCTTATCGTTTACAACAGATGTTACTCTGAAATATTGTTCATAGGAACCGTCACTTTTTACATTGGTTTGTGCAACATAAACTGGTTTTCCATTTTGATATATCTGAATTACAACAGGATAACCTGGTGCAGCATTTTGTACTGTTCCCCAAACACAACCAAATGGTAATTTGCTATCTCCTGGAATATGCATAGAAACAATACTTTTTTGCAAGGCAACATTTTCTTCAGGTACTAGCTTCTGATCCCACTCTGCACCTTGTGATGCGGGCAGTGTAATACTTGGAACTAGGAGTATAAAGAATCCAAAGATTGCGCCTAATAGTAGCTTCATGCCACAAATTCCTTATTGTTAAATATTAAGTTGACGCATCTATTATTCACACCAATTGATATCAGAAGAGAAACTAAATGATGGATGCAAATGCGACTGCCATTATGGTGGAGCAATAAGCTGTCCTTCATGTAAAGAGAATCACGGAAAACATTCCTGCGCACACTGCAAGTAGTTATTTTTTCTTTTTGTTGTTTTCCTTTGCTGCCAAAGTCTTCAGGTTGGCAAGATCTACTTTTAGTTTCTCAATCTCAACAAGTGTATGAAGACTAGATATCTCAGATTTTAGATTTTCAATCTCTTCATCTTTGTTCTTAAGTGAACTTCGAAGTGAGTCAAGTTCAGCATTTAATTCAGATTTTGCCTGATTAATCTGATTAGATGTCATTTGTAGGGTTTGGCCGCTGCTGTGGCTAGTTAGCTTTTTTTTTTCTGCTTCGTGTTCGTGGCCTTCATATCTATGCATATACTGGGTACTTTTCAGAGCCAGCCAGCATATAGCTGTTAGGAACCATGAGATGGCTGAGAAAACTATGAAGATTTGTTTTGTAGCCTCAGGCATGACAAAATACATGATAGTCATTGCTATTGCAAGACAGGTCGTAACAGTTGTCGGTATGTCATATTGGCGTCCCATGAATTTACCTCTCCGACGCTTGAATATAAATAGTAATGCAGATTTTCAGAATAAAAAAGGACTTTGTAAAAATGAAAAGGGGTAATGCTAGTTAGTGCTCTGAGTAGTCTTTCCTTGTGCAATTTCCATTTCTGGAACCTCAGATTGCAAGATCTTTATTTTTTGTAGAAGTTCATTTCTAAGATCTCTAGCTACTCGTCTTACGGTTGGTCTTGGAACCCCAAGTTCTTCTACTACTTTAGAGTAGATATCTTGTTTATCTGTAAAGCCTTTGTCAAGCAATTCATTGATTGCTTGTTTGATGCTTGTGCTTTGAGTAGTACGATTCACGAATTTTAATTTCCAGATGTTCTATATAAGACTGTTACTATGTTTTTAGTAATATTTTTTGATACTTGAAAGTTTGACTTTGACACAAAAACAAGATTATGTGTTTGTATCACAGGATTATAGTTTTTGAAGAAATTTTACAAATAAAAATTTGTTATCTAAAATGTTTTTATTTTACGAATTTGTTATGACCATACAGAATTAGTAATTTCGTCTGCCCCACGTGGAAGTAAGTGGAGAAAAGTTCTTATGATTAAATCATCAGTTGTCAAGAGGTGTCCAAGGCAACTATTGAAACAAATTTTGGCAACATAGTCTTTGAATTATTCCCAAATATTGCTCCAGAAACTGTGAGAAATTTTACCAAACTGGCAAAAAGTAACTTTTATGATGGAACACTATTCCATCGCGTTATTCCGGGCTTTATGATTCAGGGAGGAGACCCAAATACAAAGAAGTCAGACAAGAGCAACTGGGGCATGGGTGGACCAGGATATACAATAAAGGCAGAATTTAGCTCCAGATCTCATCTCAGAGGCATAGTATCCATGGCACGAGCCACTGACCCAAATAGTGCAGGCTCTCAGTTTTTCATAGTAACAACAGACAGTACCTTCCTAGACAAACAGTACACTGTCTTTGGACAAGTCTTGCAAGGAATGGATGTGGCAGATAAAATTGTCAAGCTTCCAAAAGACAAAAACGACTGTCCACAGCAGGAAGCAAAGATTCTTAGAATAAGCATATCAGAGTAGGAAATAGAGTTTGAAAATTCTCCTCAGTCTTCTCATCATACCAATACTAGCTCTTTCAGGCTACCAGGCATTTGGTCAGCAATTATCTATGGGTGCGGCACCTCATGAGGTTGTAAAGGTTACAATTGATGAAACTGGTACTGCGCATGTAACGCATGAAATCAACACTACAACTGCAAATTTCAAACCAATTCAAGTTGATACAATAGATGGTAACATGAACAATCTTACTGTTACAGACAGTAGTGGCAACTCGGTAGAATATGCCAAGATCCAAAAAACACCATTATCTGTAATCATTAACGCTTCGCAACGAAATATGACTTTGATCAAATATGATTTGATCAATGTTGTAACAAATACTGACGGAGTGTGGAAATGGAATTACTATGAGCCACAGGATACTGACTTTACTGCATTTCATTTTCCAAAAGGAGTTGACATGGTCTGGGCAAATAGCAGACCAGTATATCTTGGAAATCTAGGCCTAGGTCAACATGGAAATGGATTCACATTAGAGTACATCATAAATGAACCAGTAAACATTCAGACTGTCCAATTTTCAGGCAAGAGCTTTGCAGTTGGAGTAAGAACTGTTGCAGGACTTGGAGATTATGCGTTTGATCAATCGCTAAAAGCATACTCGCTTAATGTAAACAAGGCAAACATACCAATCACAGTAATAATGCCGCAGGATCTTTTGTCAGGCCCATATGATGTGACATTAAATGGTAATGCAACCCTACATCAGGAATTTCACTATAATGCAACACATGCATGGATTGGGTTCACACCAGCCAAAAGTGGAACCATCCAGATAACAGGTGGAGCAGTTGGCCAAGGACAAACTGGTGTTACACAATCAGGTCCATCAGATAATGCTACAATAGGTGGCAATTCACCATCTGGCCCATCAGATAATTCGGGAGTATTTGGAAGTGGACTAAACGTTTCATCTGACAATACCTCAATCTATCTATTGATTGGAGGCATTATTGCAGCAGGAGTAGGCGGAATCATAATCGTGAAAAAAACAAGATCAAAGACAGCACCCAAGCCCTAAAACGTTTACGAAATGCAAGAATTTCAACTTAGATTATTAATAGCAAAAGATCAATGAACCCCATGCAATGTGGATGTCATTGTATAAAATGCGGCAGCATGGAATTGTCATCCAAGCGTGTTGGAGAGATTGAAAAAGACGGATATTATGACATGCATCACACTTGCCTCAAATGCAAAGCACACTTTGACCATTTAGAAGGCGATGTCTTTGACTCGTGTGAAAAGTGCGGATTTAGTGTTTAGTTGACCTGAAGTAACTTTACTTTGGAATAATAGCTGCGTTTTTCTTTCAGATCTCTTTGGAGTTCATGAGTAAATGCCATGTTTGTTAGTACTTTTGATACGTCTAGTGGAACTGCAGACCAGCCATATTCTCTTAGTTGCGCTACTACTTCTGAGACAGTTCTTGCCTGGTCAAAGAAAGCATCATCAATTAGTGTCTGCATTTTGTTTTTAATCTGATCTTTGTCGATAAATGTAGGTTTGGCAAATTCAGGCTCGTGAACCTCAGCATCTTCAAGTGAATGTAGTAAACCGGTTGTTTGTACAGGATGTTGATCATAGGAATATTCGAACTGAGCGTTGTTATTGGTAGAATCCTTGACAAATGACGCTAGATTACATATGACCTTCTCTACGCTTTCATTGTCTATATAGAAGTCCTTTGACTCTATCTCAATTTCATTTTGACCGTATTTTATCTTAATTCTGGCCATTTTGTAACTTCAGTTCCGATTGATTTGATTTATTTTGTTAGCTCTAAGTAGCTTAGAAAACTGATCAAAATATTTACACAACTTATTGGGATTTTTTTTCTTTATAGTACTAAAAGGGAATATTCTAATTTATTATCGTGGAAAGACGCTCAAAGGTAATAATCATAGCAGTGTGCGTTGTTGCTGCAGTAGGAATATTTGCCTACTCTCAGTACCTGTCTGCCACGCATCTTAGTATCTCAATACTTGAGAGCAAGATAATACAGAGAAATGATAACAATTCGCTATACAACATGACACTTCAATTCCAAAATCCTTCATTGTTTCCCATTAACGTAGGACAGACTGATTTTGTCATATCTATCAATGGTGAGAATCTTGGGACAGGTACGTTACAGGCACTTGTGATACCGCCTATAGGAAAAATTGCCTCCCAAGCCCCATTTACTGCAGACAGTACAATTCTTCATAAATATGACAAGAGTAGTAATGTTCCCAACATCAAGTTGACTGGAACAAGCAAATATGGAATTTCGATAATATCAGTAAATGTTCCATTTACATATTATCCAACAGAACAAGAAGCCAGAGAATTTATACACGGTTCCTAAAAGCAGCAAAGTATGCTGACAGTATTTGGATCAATAGCCTATGATACGATAAGAACTCCCACAAAGGTTGTTACAAATGCATTAGGAGGAGCAGCTACATATGCTGCAATCTCTGCAAGTTTTTTTGTCAAACCAGGATTGATTGGAGTAGTAGGTCAAGATTTTCCAAAAAGTTATCAGAATATACTTGATAGATTTGTTGACACGCGCGGAGTCGTTCACGCAAAAGGCAAGACATTCAGATATGATGGTAGTTACGATTCTACTCTGAGTCTACGTACAACTAACAAAACAGAACTAAATGTACTGAAGGATTTCAAACCCGTTGTACCAGAAGAGTACCGCAAGTCAGAGTTTGTATATCTTGCAAACAATGATCCTGTCCAAAATACTAGAATCATAAAGGAATTTGATAGGGTCAAGTTTTCAATGTGTGATACCATAGAATTTTGGATATCAAGCAAAAGAAGTGATGTTATCAAGATGATGGGTTCTGTTGATTCGGTTGTAATCAATGATGAGGAGGCAAAATTGCTCACAAAAACTCACAATCTGATCAAGGCTGCAAAAAAGATCATGGAATGGGGAACAAAGTATGTCATAATAAAAAAAGGCGAACATGGTTCTCTATTGTTTTATGAAGATGTCATATTCCCATCACCTGCTTTTTCAATGGAAGATATTGTAGATCCTACAGGCGCCGGTGACTCTTTTGCAGGTGGAATGATAGGACATCTCTCAAGCAAAAACAGCACAAAGATCTCAACTATCAGAGAGGCTGCAGTATATGGAAACATTATGGGTTCATTTGCAGTAGAAAAATACGGAGTGTATGGAATAACTGGACTGAAAAGGCCAGATATTAAGAAAAGATTTGACAGATACAAAAAGATGGTCCATTTCTAACAAAGGTTATAGATATCAAATTAAAAAATAAAACATGGATAAGTTAGATACAATTTTCAGTCTTCAAAAAAATCTTGAAAAAATGATGAATCTTGAACGCTATCCAAAAGATACACAGGGGAAGATTTCTGCACTTTGCACCGCAATAATTCATGAGGCAGTTGAACTTCAGAGAAACACAAACTGGAAGTGGTGGAAAAAAGCCACACCATTTGATGAAGCAGCAGCTCGTGAAGAGCTAATAGACATATGGCATTTTGTCATTCAAGCATCGCTTGAGCTCAATATGACTCCAGATGATATTCTAAAAGAATATCAGAAAAAGAATCAGATAAACAGACAAAGACAGATAGACGGTTACTGAGTTTGTCTCAGAGTCTCAATTATGCTTTTTAGTTGTGAGATACTAGTTTCGCCTATTTTGTTTATGATTTTTACTTGCCTTTGAAATTTTGACACTTCATTTTTTGTAACTGTCAAGACAGGATGTGGACTTGATGAACCAATGATCATGTGGTTTACGTCCATTCCATTTTTGTACAGACAGAGAAGAGAATCACCAGATTTGTGTCCTAGCGTATCCTTGCCACAAAGTATGATTGTATCAATTTTTTCATTTGATGTTACAGATCTTACAAGAGAATCAATGCCCTTGTTCTCAGATAACAGCCTGCCTACTATTGCAACCTCTTTGATAATAGATGATTTTGAAATATCTTTTAGGAGATTCATGCTTGATAAAGTACAAACTGCAATGTTTGATTTTGAATCTCCAAAGAATACCTCTTCTTCTATTGGAAGAATAATCCTGCACAATTCTCCTGCAATGTCCTCAATCAGATTCATGTAATCAGTTTGTGTAATGTCTTTGAGATGTAATGCAAATCATTTTCTGTGACCAAAGGATTCACAGGAAGACTGAGAACAGAATTTGCAGCCCAATCAGTAAGAGGAAGTTTGATGTCTTTTTTGTAAAACGGAGTTTTGTGCACTGGAATGGAATAGTATGCAGTTGCCCCAATCCCTTGTGCATTTAGCTGTTTCATCAATTTATTGCGATTTTTTGTTGCAATTGTATACAGATACCAATTTACATTGACATCCTTTCTTTCTTCAGGCAAGATAACATTGAGGTCAGACAAGAGTTCATTGAGAACTGTAGCATTCTTTTTTCTTTTTTCCAGGAATTTTGGAAGTTTTTTCATTTGGACCTTTGCTATGGCAGCACAGATTTCTGGGAGTCTTAGGTTCAGTCCAAGTATTCTGGTGTCATAACCATGAAGCATTCCATGATTTCGGATCTTGCGCAGTTTGTCAAAGAGTTTTTTATCATCTGTAACTATAGCTCCACCTTCTCCAGCAGTTACAACTTTAGCAGCATACATGCTAAAGCAGCCCATTTTTGAAAATGTTCCAGATTGTTTTTTCTTGTATGTAGTTCCTAGTGATTGACATGCGTCTTCAATTATCTCAAGATTATGCTTTCTGGCAATCTCAGAAATTTCATCCATGTATGAAAAGTTGCCATATAGATGAACTGGCATTATAGCCTTTGATTTTTTTGTGATCTTCTTTTTGAGATCACTTGGATCCATCGTATAATTTTCTGGACGTATATCAACAAACACGGGCTTTGCTCCAACTGACAAAATAGAGTTGGCAGTTGCTACAAATGTAAAAGAGGGTACCAAAACCTCATCGCCTTGTTTTATGTCAAGGGCATAAAGTGCAGCTTGTAGTGCGGCTGTTCCTGAATTTACCGCAACTGCATATTTTGATTTTGTATAAGAGGCTAAAAGTTGTTCAAAATCTTGTACTCTCTTTCCACCAGTATTTGCAGCAGTTGTGAGAGATTTCTCTGTTAATACCGAACGTACTTCATTTATTTCGTCTTTTTCAATAATTGGTATATTTATCGGAATTTTCAATAATACAATAGAAAATTTTCACCATAATTAAACTTCCTAAATTAAAACCAATTCTTATATTTTAGAGACATACATCGAGATCAAATGAAAGTGCACTTGCAAGAAAATGATCCTAGTTACAAGATATTCTTGTATGTTTTCTATGTTAGCGCATTCATAATGTGTTCCATTACCATATTTGGATTCTATGCCATGATACAGGAATGGATCACCAATGGCACCTACGTAATGGGTGAAGTACTGGTCAAGACAGAATTTCCAACTCCGCACTTTGCTAAATTATTAACATGGCTATTTTTCACATCAATTGTTAGTTGGTATTGTGTTTCACGATTAGGTTGGAAAAAAACAGTTACTGTTTCAAAGTGGAAGCTTACGATGGTACAACTGATGCTCTTGGGATTGGCAGTAATTACGCTCTATGAAACAATTTACAACTTTATTCTCCTGAATGCTCAAATCACTGCAGGGATGATCAATGGAGTAACTCCAGATATTGATTCTCTCACTGTAGCCTATCCAGATCCAAACAGACCATGGAACCTTATCTTTGCAACAAAGATGTTTCTTGCTGCATTTTTGATAAGCTCACATGCATTTTATCTTAGTACTCGTCCAAGAAAGTCAATTCAAGAACTTGATCCTTAAATTTATAGGAATACGCATTGGAATCTGACTGGAATGGATGTTATAGAAAAAATCAAACTTGTAAAAAAAGAACCTACTGAAGAGGTGGTAACAGATGAAGAATTACTAAATCTGTTTAATACAAATTCACAGCCCAAACACTACATTGGTCTTGAGATATCTGGTTTCATGCACTTGGGCAGTCTCATACTGACTGGATTTAAGATAAATGATTTTATCAAAGCTGGAGTAAAATGCACAGTATTTTTGGCAGACTGGCATACTTACCTAAACAACAAACTTGGAGGAGACTGGGACAAGATACGGATGGTATCAAAATACTATGCTGATGCATTCAAGATGTTTTGTCCAGGAGTTGAGATTGTGGAAGGCTCGCAACTTTATGAATCAAGAAGAGGCTATTGGTTAGACCTTGTAAAGTTTGCAAAAAACATGTCACTTGAGCGCACCATGCGTTCACTTACAATAATGGGAAGAAGTACAGAAAAGGACAAGATTGATCTTGGTCAACTTTTCTATCCTCCAATGCAAGCTGTAGATATTCATACAATGGATTTGGATATCGTGCATGCTGGAATGGATCAGAGAAAGATCCACATGCTTGTAAGAGAGATCTTTCCAAAAATGAAGTGGAAGGTACCAGTTGCAGTGCATCACCACATTCTTGCAGGACTTGGTGAACCAGAACCTGCCTCAGATTCTGATTCAGATTTTGTATCAAGTAAGATGAGTAAATCAAAATCTGCATCAGGAATATTTGTTCACGATACAGACGAAGAGATCAATTCAAAATTCAAAAAAGCGTGGTGTCCTGAAGGAGTTGTAGATAAAAATCCAGTTCTTGAGATCTCAAAACACATTGTTTTTCACGAATTCAAGGAGTTTGTTGTAGAACGCCCAGAGAAATTTGGTGGCAATGTTACCTATACAAGCTATCAGGATTTAGAGGGAGATTTTGCGCAGAAAAAATTGCACCCATCTGATCTAAAGGCTACAGTCTCCAAATATGTTACTGATATAATCAGGCCAATAAGAGAGAAAATTGTCTTAACCGAAGAACTTTCAGAGGCAATAAAGAAAACTACTTGAGATTAGGTCTTACTTTTAGTGAAAACAATGACAGCATCTCAAGTGATTTTGACAATCCTATAAAATTCACAATAAAGTAGTTTATTCCAATTCTTTGGTATTGTCGCAGGTAATTGGTTACCTCATCAGGGGTGCCTAACGCAATACTATCTTTTGAACGTATAATAAAATCTGCAATAGATTCATTTTTCTTTTTTAGTTTTGATACAATATCTTTGACATCATCGCTGTCTTTGCCGACCAAGACTCGAAGCAATACAGAATTTTCTATTTTTTTATGATCCCTTTTGATTAATTTGCAATTCTCTTTTAGGAGTTTTATTTTTTCCTCTAAAATTTCAGGTGTTCCAAATGGATGATTATACCTAGTAGCATGTTTTGCTGCAACCTTCATGAGTTTCTTTCCTGCTCCACCCACCATGATTGGTGGATGTGGTCTCTGTATGGGCTTTGGATTACAAATGGCATTTTTGATAGAGTAATGTTTTCCTTTGAAGCTTGATTTTTGATTTTGCCACATCTTTTTGATTATGGTAATGGATTCGTCAAGTTGTTCGACTCGTGTTTTTAGATCATCGAATTTGTATCCATAGGAATTGTATTCGTACCCAAACCAGCCTGCTCCGATACCAAACTCTAACCTTCCATTGCTGATTGCATCAAGTGTAGATGTCATTTTTGCCAAAAGCGAAGGATGTCTAAAGGAATTGGAGGTCACTACTTGTCCTATCCTGAGTTTTGATGTTACTGCAGAAACTGCAGAAAGAAGCATGTATGCCTCAAATAAAGTCTCAGCGCGATTATTTGATGGATGAGAAACAAAATGATCATAGACATATCCTGCATCAAATCCAAGTTTTTCTGCAGTTAACGCAACATTTTTTGAAAACAAAAATTGCTCATGTGGGTTATCGGTAGGAAATTCATCAAGCCATCCCTGAGGCAAGGTTAGTCCTACCTGGACTGATTCCATATTATTTTCTTGTTTGCTGCGGCTCTACAATATTATATTTTGATGTATAACCACGCGGGTTTATCATCAAGTCTTTGTACATAAAGGTCGAAGAGTTACCAATTATCACTGTAGTAATCATACCAAGTTTGTCATTGTGTTCTTCCATGTTTTCCAAGTCAGTCATAACAATTTCTTCTGATTCTCGAAATGCACCTTTTACAATTGCTACTGGTGTGTTGGGTGCTCTATATTTTAAAAGAAGTTTTCTTGTATCTTGTAATTGATGAATTCTTTTCTTGCTTGCAGGATTGTATATTACAATAACAAAATCACCCTGAGCTGCTGCCTCTACTCTTTTTGTTATAATTTCCCAAGGAACAAGTAGGTCACTCATGCTTACTACAGCAAAATCTGTCATAAGTGGAGAGCCAACCAATGCGGCGCAAGAATTAAGCGATGAAACTCCTGGAACTATTTCAACAACAAGACCAGTCTTTCTGTCCCATTTCTCTTCTGCTAAAATTTCATAGATCAAACCAGCCATTCCGTATATTCCAGGATCTCCACTTGATACAAGTGAGACTATTTTTCCAGATTTTGCAAGATCAATGCACTGATGTGCCCTTTCTACCTCTTGTGTCATTGCATATCTGTGAACTTCTTTTCCCTCTATTAGATCTGCAACCAAGTTGACATATGTCTCATATCCAACAATTGTGTTGCTTTCTTCAATTGCCTGTTTTGCTCGAAAAGTCATATGATCATGATGGCCCGGTCCTACACCTACAATAAACAATTTACCGGTCATTCATACTAGGAGATTTTCAAAGTAAATTTATCCCTTTTGATGATTTTATGGATTTACAATAGGACAATCAAGAATGTAGTTCTTGCCAAGTGTTGTTGCTTCTTGTACAGTGATGTTGCCTGCAGATTTTTCAGATTCAATATCATTTTTGTTTTCTAGAACTTTTACATTTTGTGGATCATTCCAAGTTATTATTGAGATTTTGCAGATAGGACTGTATGTAGAATCTCCTAATTGTGCAGCAGAAATTCCTTCTTGGTAACCAAATGGTCCTGCGCCTTGCAAGCCGTTAGCAAATTGGTAGACATCTCTTGCTGATGAACCAAGAATTGAGAGCAAAGGAACATTTTGGATTTTCATTGTCTGTGCTGGACCTTCAGGAGTTCCTGCAGTGATGATATAGTATATCGTTTTTCCATCAGGCCCCCATCCCCTATGTCCTACAAATGTAGCTGTCATATTATCTACATTGACATCAAGTAGTTGGCCATCCAGATATGATGTCTTATCTGACAATATTTTACTGGTTCTCACATTTAATGCGCCGCCATCCCAAATTACTTCTGGAGTATTCAGGATTGTATCAGTAACAGTCAATTTTATTTTTCCTGTCATGTTTGCATCAAGAATTGCTTTGGTAGAATTGAGAATGAATGGTCCTCGCCCTACATCCCATGATACTTCAATTACTTTGTTTAATGGACTGTATTGCTTGTCAGAAGGTGTAAACGACAACACGTCGCCTTGATATCCATGTGTTCCATTTCCAGCAATCCCATTGGTGAACATGAAGATATTTCCATATGAGGTGACTGGAACATGAGCCAATACTGGAGATAGTTGAACTTTCCAATTTTGGTTGCTTGAGATAGTATTCGCTACAAGATTATTACTTGAATCAGTTATGATATAGTAAACAGCTTTTCCATTGACTATTCCTGCATGCATAGGTATCGGTACTGGGATTGTACTTTTTTCCAGTTTGATTGTATAATTTTCAGTCGATGGTGCAGCTATAGGCTGAGTGATCTCAGGAGTTGTAACTCTTATCCATCCGTCCACACTTACAGTAGCAGTAAATTGACTAGAGTTTATTGAATGAAGACCAATTGCAGATCCTGTGAAATCCAAACTACCACCAGTTGAATTTGGATCAATTGTTGTTTGTGCATAAAGTGTACTACCATCTACTGTCCAGGTTGGTTGACCCTTTGCATCACCCTTGTCAATTTGATGTAAAATAACAACCTGAACTGGTTGACTTGAACTGTATGTAATCGAACCATGATAGATAGAACCACTGTTTGGCGGCAAGACTATTGCCATCTGCTCGTTGCTGTGACCAATTCCGGGATCTTGCGAAGATGTAATTGTTTGAGTAAACTGGATCTTCTTTGTTGAACCAGCATTAGCAAGTTGATCATTAAATAATGAAAGAGAAGCTGCTAGACCTCCAACTATTACTATGATTGCTAATAGTAAGAGTCTGTTCATATGCTATGAATATTTAATTTGCATAAATATGCTTTTCAAAAGAATTTCAGTTACTTGCCAAGATTAAACTCGTCATGTAGTGCCTGAACTGCAGAATTGCAATCAGAATCTTTGACTACAAATGCAAGATTAAGCTCAGAGGAGCCTTGTGCTATCATTATTACATTTACACCTTTTTTTGCCACAGCAGTGAATACTTTGGATGCAACACCTGCAATGCCTCTCATTCCAGAACCTATGAGAGCTATTATCGATACATCTACTGTGACATCTACTTTTTTGATTATTTTTCCAAGCAAGTTCATCTCAAGTGAATTTACTGCTTTATCCAAATCATTTTTCTTTACAATAATTGATATGGATGATTCAGATGGACTCTGAGAAATCATCATTATGTTAATTCCTTCTTTTGCAAGAATTGAAAATATTGTAGCTGCAGTACCAGGAGCACCAACCATGCTTCCTCCTCTGACATCAATTAGTCCTGTATGTCTGATTGTGCTGACACATTTTACCATTTTTTGAGTATCAGCTTGTGGAGTTGCAGTAACTAGCGTACCGGGGTTATCTACGTTAAACGTATTTCTTATGCGTAAAGGAATTTTTTTTGCAACAAGTGGCTCAAGTGCTCTTGGATGAATGTATTTTGCACCAAATAGTGCCATCTCCATTGCTTCAATGTACGATACTTCTTTGATTAGTTTAGCATCTTTTACAATTTTTGGATCAGTTGTCATCAAACCATCTACATCACTCATTAACCAAACTTCATCTGCCTTGATACTTGATGCAATGATAGTTGCTGTATAATCAGATCCTCCTCTTCCAAATGTAGTGATGTTGCCATGTTGGTCTGCGCCAGCAAATCCCCCAATTACTGCCATGATCTTCTTTTGCAGAAGATTTTCTACTGTATGAGATACATGCAATCGTGTAGTATCCATGAGAGGTTTTGCTCCTCCGAAATTAGAATCTGTAACTATTCCTACATCTTTTCCTGTAAGTGGTACTGCCTTTATGCCTATTTCATTTAATGCAAAAGCCACCAAGTTGATTGACAGCCTTTCACCAAAGGAGATCATGTAATCAGAAGATCGTGGTGTAACTTCTCCAAGTAAAAGCATACCATGCAACAGATCTTCGAATTCATCAAGATCTGATTTCATCTTGTTGAGCAAATCTTTTTTTATTTTTGGGTTCTTTACACATTGATCTGCAATATCATTATGCATTTTGATAATTTTCTTTGCAAGTAAACTTGCAGCCTCCTTGTTCCTATTCTGAATCAAATTTGTTATCCTGATTAAATCATCAGTTACTCCGCTTATGGCAGAAAACACTGGAATGATTTTGTGTTCCTTTGATAGTTTTTTTATCAGAGTTGCAACATTTCGTATATTTTGTGGCGAGGAAACAGAAGTTCCGCCAAATTTTAGAACAAGTTTCAAATCAGTATAACCTCGCCCTATTATCCTTAAAATCTTTTAACTCTCTACTCTAGGAGCAAGGTAAAAGTGAATCCTTCCTATGTTCGCTACCTTAAATTCTAGTCTAAGCGGCATTTTACTTGAATATTCACAAACTACTGTACCTGCAACAGTACCTACTGCTTTTACTATACTATTGAGATATTCTAGGCTGTAGGTTGCATTGCTATCTTCTTTTATCTCCAGCTCTGGCATCTCTGGCATTCCTTTTTCTAGTGTTATAATTGCCTCACCAGAATCACCACGTCCTGAAAATTCTGCTTTTGTTGGATTTGCATTAATTGAGAGATATTCTGAGACTACCTGTATGTCTCCAAGTATTTTGTCAAATTCTGCAGATGTTACACCCACTTTGGCATTGAAAGTAATTTTTGGAAGTGGAGTATCAGTTGCTGAACTTTCAATCAGTCGCATCTTGTATTTTTTATTTTTACCTATTGTAACAAGTAAAAGCTTGTCTTCAGAAATACTGATTTCTATATTGTCTTTTTTATCAGATCTTTTAATCAACTTTGAAAACTCATCTATTCTTACTCCAAACTTGACATCTTCATCGCAAACATATTTTTCAAATGCGGAATTAGGCCAAGCAATATCAATTAATGCTACATGTGATGGATCCATTCCTCGAAAAGCAATTCCTTCGCCTGTAGCTTCGAATGTAGCTTCTTCAACTAGAGTCGATATGGCAGATATGACTGCTTTCCATTCTTCAGAACCACCGGTCTTTGCAGAAAATACCAAACTTACTCACATCTCCAGAATGTTCAAGTTAAACCTTATGCGTAGTTTCGCCAAGTATAGCTGCATTTGACGCATCGATAAAACTGAGTGGTAGGCTCATCTGCACTTCTTGTTTGTAGCATCCACCATACAGCTTCAGTGTTTCCACATTTTTCGCAATCGATTCTAATTGTTGGTAGTGCTTCTTTTTTTTCTTTCTCGTCTAGTACATTAATGGTAGAGACATTTTCATTTTTTACTTCTTTTGTGGCCTTGCTCCCTTTCTCACTGTATCCACATTTGGGACATACAAATTCAGAGTCAGAGCTATCTATCTTTAATCGTGCCTGACACTTGGGACAGAATTTCATTTAGACACCTTTAATTTTAGAAAAAATTGCTTTTTTTAATTCGTCTGTATATTCCATGGCAGTCTTTGTTGCCTTTTCAATTTCCTTCACTGGATTGCCCTTTGAGGTGTTTACTCGCATTGCAAGTTGTTTGGTAAGTGGGTGTTTCAAGACTACACCTGCAAACTCTACAGTAGGATCCTTGAGCATCTCATATTGGACTATATAGAGAGTGCTAATGTCTGACTTTCTTATGTCCAATTGAACCTCCTTTGGAGAAGATTTTTTCAGTTGAACATCCATGTAAGTCAAAAAAATACTTATTGAGGATATAAACCATCCCAGTAGTTGACTAGCGATAAAAATGCAATAAGTGGAGTTTCTCTAGAGAAATCCTTTGACAAGCCAAAAGTAGAAGACAACGTTACAGTAAGCGTAAAATTTTCTGTAACAGGAGCCCTCAGAGAAGCCTTCAATGAGAAAAATTGGGAAAAAGCTTACAATAATCATGACAACACCTTCAAGCTAAGATACGGAGTAAAGCTCCACACAAGTGGACTTAGAAAGAAGGAGATTGGCAAGCCCCTAGATACGTACAAGAAAGCTGCCCTTTTTTGGACACGAAACCCGAAACTAACTCAAATGGGAGAGAAAAAGGTCTGGGTACAGATATCCAAGAACTTTGAGCCATCCATTCCAAATAGCCAATCCGAAGCCCAACAGCTATTTCTTGACTTTGATGAAAAAATACAATTTAGTGCATCAGAGCTTGGAGTTGGTAAACACAAGATAGGAGCCGAAGTTTATGTCTCTTGGTTCAAACATGATTACACAGAACCATTTGATGAAACTGTACACTCTAAAGAAATCGAGATTGAAGTTACCAAATAAGATATAAACGGAATTATTGGTGGATTCGATATGGCAAAATTCGATGGACTTAGAGGACAAGAACTGCTTGAAGTAGAAGAGAAAAATGGCGAAGTAACTTTGATCTTCAAGGACAACAGGTTTTTGTTTATCAAGCTTGAAGACGGCAAGATGGTAACTACATCTATACCAGAGTAAACTTACTTGTTTAGGAATTTGTAGTATAGCCCTATTGCTATTTCTTGTGATTCAGACTGGATAGAACCAGGTCTTTCTTTTCGTACTTTTTGTATAGCCTCTTTTGCTGAGATCTTTTGATACTTGACAAGATAACAAGCAAGAATTGTACCAGTTCTTCCAATTCCTGCAGCACAATGAACCATTACAGGTTCATTGTTTTCAATTCTAATTCGAATAAACTCAACTGCTTCATCAATTTGTTCCATATCAGGTGCAGAAAAGTCCTCGGTTGGAACGTGTAGATATTTTACATTCTTCACCCAAGATTCTGGAAGTGAGTTCTCAGTCATTGTAACAATGGATTTTACTCCTTGCTTTAGTATCCAATTTATTTCAGAAACGGATGTTGGCATTCCACTACCAGCTAACTTGTCACTGATTAACCAGCTAAAGTTTGTGGGTTTTTTTGCAATTTTGCCATGTACCTTTCTCCAAAGATTTCCTGGTTTACTCACAGAATATCATAGAAAGCGTACCATATATGTAGAAAACGGAGTCTAAATAAAAATAATAAAAAGAGAAATTGATGCCGGACTTAATCGATTAGTTCAGTCCAACCTTTTACGAACACAGAGTTTCTATAGAGTGGTACTGGTTGACCTGGAGTAAAGTCCATTGGTCTCATCCAGAAGATTGCCTTTGTTGGGCATACACCTATGCATGCTCCATCTGAAATGCATCTTTCTGGATAAAATACAAATGCTTTACCTCTCTTCCAGCCTTCTACTGGTTTTACTCTTAATACGTCTGGGCCTAGTGATGTACAAATCTCTACGCAGAGTGCACATCCTATGCACATTTGTTCGCCTATATCTGGAATAATTCCAACTGGCATGTGAGTACTGCTAGAAAAGATCTTAATATAACTTGCTGAAAAATGGCTTGTTATAACGGCGTTTGGCAATTTTATAACACCGTTAATTTTCAGATCAGTTATTCTAAAACTTTAGAATGACAATTGTTTAAACCGACGTTTTTTTATAATTTATCTTTGATCAAAGAATTATGGGAAGCAAAATTCATTGTGCACATATTTTAGTTGAAAAACTAAGTGTTGCACAAGATCTTAAGACAAGAATTTCAAAAGGCGAAAGTTTTGCAAATCTTGCCAAAGAATATTCGATGGATGTTTCAAAAAAGAGGGGTGGAGATCTTGGATTTTTTTCAAGAGGAGCCATGGTGTCAGAATTTGAAAAAGCAGCTTTTGCATTACAAAAGGGACAGGTTTCTGACATTGTAAAGACCCAGTTTGGATATCACATAATAAAAAGACTAGACTAGTGGAATCAAATTTGAAGGAATAACAAGTTTGCACGAGTCACTAGGCATACTCAATACAATACTTTCTTTTCCATATTCAAGAAGAATTTTCTTGCTATTTTTTGTCTCAATTAGGCGTTTTCCCGTAGGAGACAAGATCCAGCCTTCTTCTTTTTTGTATCGGACCATACTAGTAACAACAAGATATGATTTGGTCATTTTTGCCATACTTGCAAGCAACATCATGATAGACATAACCGTCTTGCCAATGTTCTTTTTTCTATTTAGCATATTGAAGAGCCCGTTGAGTGAATCTACAACAATTATGGTTTGAGATAGACTTGCTTTGACTAGGATCTCTTTGATCATTTTATACAAAGTTTCAGTAGTGGGTTGAAACAAAGTTAGATTTTTTTCAGTAGGAATTATTCCTGAAACTACATATCCACTATATAACAAATCAAGATCCAAGTATAGAACCTCAAGTTTTGCATCCTGAACTAGTTTTGAGATAAATCCTGCCTTCAAAAATGGATCAGAGTAGAATACAGAATTGATAAGATCTTGTTCTAGCATTGTTTGTAAATTTAACTGAGATTGGAAGCCATCACTAGGATTTTTAAACAATACAAAGACTAGCAGATTGTAATATAATAATGAATTTAGATTATTCCCAAGATTTTCCATACAAAAAGAGAATCTATCTAAACAATGCCTCTACTTCGAGAATGCCAAGATCAAGCATAGCAGCAATGAATGATTTTCTTGTAAAGTATAATGAACTTGGTCCTGACTCTGAAGCTTCCGATATCTATGTAAAAGAAATGCTTGGTAACTTGCGAAAAGAAATTTCAGGATTAATCAAGTGTAGGCCAGAAGAGGTGATACTTACCCAGAGTGTAACTGATGGGATAAACTTTGTAGCAAATGGATTAAAGTTGAATCCAAATTCCAATATCATAATACGTGGATCAACTCATGAGCACCCAGCCAACCACTATCCATGGGTTAGAGCCGGCCAAAGAGTAGAATTAAGAAATTTATCAATAAATGAGACAGGTTATTTTGAACCAGAATCTCTTGTGAATGCAATTGATGAAAGAACAGGACTTGTTGCACTTAGTCATGCGTTGTTTAACACAGGTGCAATAATTCCAATTGAAAAGATTGGCAAAATACTTTCAGAGAAGAACATACCATATTTTGTAGATGCGGCACAAACTGTTGGTTGCATTGATGATGTTGATGTAAACAAAATTAATTGTAATTTCATGTCCTTTAACGGTTCAAAGTGGTTATGTGGCCCAATGGGTATGGGCATCTTCTTTTGTAGAAGAGATTCAAGTGATCTTATTGAACCGATTCAGGTTGGTGGAGAGTCTGCAATATTTCATGAAGATAAGATAGTGCACAAAGAAATTCCTGCCAGGTTTCAGGCAGGTTTTCGTAACTGGTCAGGTGCTGCAGGCCTTGAGGCATCAATAATTTATCTGAAAAAAATAGGAATTTCATCCATAAGAGAAAAGAACATCAAGCTTGCGAATCTATTACGTCAAGAGATTTCAAAAATTAATGGTGCAGTTCTGTATGGACCAGAAGAGGAAGAACAGAGAACAAGCATAGTCTCCTTTTCAATCCAAGGTCAGGATTCAAAGACTTTGGTTGCCAGACTTGAAAAAGAGAATATGATACTTGCAGTAAGGGATATCTTTTCTAAAAAGATTGTAAGGGCTTCTCCGCACTTTTTCAATACAGAGTCAGAAATTCACGCTATAGTTGATGCAATAAAAAGAGACTAGGATTTTTCTTGCTCTTCAATTACCATCATAGTCAAGGTAGAGTAGACCTTGTCTATTTTTCTAATCTTATTTGTAATGATACTTCTTAGAAGATCCATGGAATTGGCAGTTATCTTGACTATTATATCGTAAACGCCATACACACCTTGAACCTCATATTTGATGCTGCTCTCACCATCAAGTATCTGTTTTATCTTTTGAATTATCTCAACATCAGAACCTAGATCGGAGTTAATCAGGATGTAAGTAGTTGGCATGCTCTAATTCGAATTGTACGATATTTAACCTTTGATTAGAATTTAAAAATAGTTTTGTGATCTTGGAAATGTCTCTTTAGAGTACAAATTGAAATCTGTTTTGTTTATAGTTTTTAGAAAGTTTACCCTCTATCGCTATTTTAGTACCACAAAAATTGCAATTGTTATCATTGTCAAGATGCCATTCCTGAATATCAAAACCATATCTTTTGACAACAATTTTCTTGCATTGTGGGGAGTATGTATTTTCAAGATGATGTCCTGGAACATTTCCTAAATAAGCATAATTGAGTCCAACCTCCTTTGCGATTTCATAGTGTTTTTCAAGTGTAGGTATTGGCGTTGACTCAAAGTCCATCATCTTGTAATCTGGATGGAATCTAAGAAAATGTATTGGCATGTCTGGTCCAAACTCATCATAGATGAATTGACATAGTTTTTTGGCATATTCCAAATTATCACCAACACGTGGCACTACCAAGTCAGTTATCTCTACGTGGATCTTTGTCTTGCTATGAATTTCTTTGAGGGTATCAAATATTGGTTTAGGATCTGGAATTCCAATATATTTTCGCGAAAATTGTGGTTCTGCATTTCCCTTAAAATCTACTGTGATGCAATCAAGAAAATCATTCATCATGTTGACTGTTTCGGGAGTATCATAACCATTTGAGACAAAGATGTTAAACAATCCATTTTTTCTTGCTATTACCCCACAGTCACGAGCAAATTCGATAAATATAGACGGCTGATTGTAGGTATATGCAATTCCATCCGAGCCTGATTGTTTTGCCAAGTCAACTACTTCTTGAGGCGTCATGTCAGTTCCCTCTATTTTCCGTCGTTGACTAATGTCATAGTTCTGACAATATTTGCAAAGCCAATTGCAACCTGTTGTAGCAATTGAAAATATGCTAGTGCCAGGGTGATAGTGAGTTACTGGTTTTTTCTCAATAGGATCTACATGACCAGTAATTACTTTACCATATGCAAGAAGATCAAGTTTGCCATTGTTGTTTGCCCTGATTCCACATAGACCAATCTGATCTTTTCCAATTTCGCAGTATCTAGCACATGCTGTACATCTGACCTTGTCATTAGGTAACTTTTGATAGAGAATTGCTTCCTTTGCCGTCACTGAATATCAGTCAATTTATCATATAAGCTATGATGTCATTACCTGATTTGATTTTGAAGTGGGTGGTCGCATTTTTTCTATTGCTTTTTCAAGATCTTCCTGAGTTATCTTGATTGATTTTACATCCTTTTCTTTTTTGTCTACATACCTTCGTATGGAACTCATGGCAGCCCTATTACATACTCCTTCAATTTCTGCACCACTAAAGCCTTCAGTTAGCTTTACGAGTTTTACAAAGTCTATGTTGTCTGCAAGCGGTTTCTTTTTTGTGTGTATTTTGAATATGTTTTCGCGTCCTTTTGCATCTGGAAGTGGTACCTCGATAATTCTGTCAAATCTACCTGGTCGTAGTAGTGCACTATCGATAAGATCTACTCTGTTAGTAGCACCAATTATCAGTACATTATGTAATTCTTCAAGGCCATCTATCTCAGTTAATAGTTGAGACACTACCCTTTCTGTGACATTAGAGTCAGAGCCTCCTGAACCACGGCTTGGGGCCAACGAATCAAGCTCATCCAAAAATATGATACATGGAGCAGCTTGGCGTGCCTTTCGGAATACTTCACGAACTCCTTTTTCAGATTCGCCTACCCATTTTGATAGTAGTTCAGGACCTTTGATACTAATGAAATTAGATTCAGATGTGTGTGCAACTGCCTTTGCAATCAATGTCTTTCCTGTTCCAGGTGGTCCATAAAGCAAGATTCCCTTTGGAGTTGCAACATCAGTGTACTCAAAGGCCTCTTTGTGTTTGAGTGGCCATTCTACAGCTTCATAGAGTTCCTCCTTTAGAGATTCCAGGCCACCAACATCTTCCCATGATACATCTGGCACTTGAACTAGAACTTCTCGTAGTGCAGATGGTTTAACATCTTTTAGTGCATCTTTGAAATCGTTATCAGTAATGATAATTTTTTGAAGAATTTCTGCTGGAATTTTTTCTGCTTCAAGATCCAAATCAGGTAGAATTTTTCGAAGAGATCTCATGGCAGCTTCTTTTGCAAGCATTTCCAAGTCAGCTCCTACAAATCCATGAGTCACTCTTGCAATCTGATCCAAGTTTACTTTTTCTTCAATTGGCATACCTCTTGTATGAATATTTAGTATCTCTCTTCTTCCTTGTTGATCTGGAATTCCAATCTCTATTTCACGATCAAATCTTCCTGGTCTTCGTAATGCTGGATCTATTGAATCTGGTCTATTTGTTGCCGCAATTACAATTACTTTACCTCTTGATTTCATTCCGTCCATCAAAGTTAGAAGTTGTGATACAATTCTTTTTTCTACTTCCCCGGTTACTTCTTCTCTCTTTGGAGCGATCGAGTCAATTTCATCAATGAATATTATACTTGGTGAATTTTCCTCTGCTTGTTTGAATATGTCTCGTAATCGCTCTTCACTTTCTCCATAGAATTTTCCAATAATTTCAGGACCACTAATAGAAGTAAAGTGAGAATTGGTTTCTCCTGCAACCGCTTTTGCTAATAATGTCTTTCCTGTTCCCGGGGGTCCATAAAGCAAGACTCCTTTTGGTGCCTCAACTCCCAGTTTTTCAAATAGTTCCGGATGTCTCATAGGAAGTTCTACCATTTCACGTATCTTCTGAACCTCATTTCTCAGTCCACCAAGATCATCATAGGTAATCCTTGGAATAGAATTATCAATGGCTTTGGTCATAGCTCCTAATTTGAACTCGGTCTGTTCTGATACAACTACTGGCTTTGCAGACGGTTTAGTACTACTAACAACAAGTTGTGTCTTTCCACCTAACTGTGTAGTTACAATTAATGTATCACCAGTAGTTAGCACATGACCCATGTAGTATGCTTGCATATACTCTTGGAGTCCTTCCTCACCTAGTTTTTCTATAGGTGAGAGTGTTATCTGGTCAGCTTCTTCTGCATCTACAGTTTTTACTGTAATTTTTTCGCCAATGCCTGCACCTATGTTATGACGTGTAATTCCGTCTATCTTGATTATTCCAGTTCCATAATCTGGAGTAGAACCAGACCAGAGCTTAACGTGGCTTTTTCTATTTCCCACTAGCTCAAGAATTTGGCCAGTTTCCCATCCATTGTCTTCAACAATTTTTGGATCTACTACAGCTATTCCTTTCCCTACATGTCTTTGTGCTGCCTCTGCAATTTTTAATGTAATTTCGCTCATAATTTTATCACCATAAAAAATAAAGTTATTCGACCGTCACCGTCCTTCCTTGCGGTCGATCTTCTTCTTTGAGTTTGAACTTTACTTCCAAGATTCCGTTAGAATATGTTGCCTTGACAGAATCTTCGTCAACCTTTTGTTTTATAGGGATTTTTGTATGGTATTTTTTATCACCATTTTCTGCATCAAGATTTACAGCTCGTCCTACGACTTCGATCTTGATATCTTTCTTTTCTACCCCTGGCATCTCTGCTACAATTTTGAGAACTTTTTCTTTGTTATCTACGATAACATCAACAAATGGTTCTCTTGTTTCTGATTTTTCGATAAGACCGGGTTGAACATTTCCGTATTCTTTGACCACAGGCTTTCCATCAGGTCCTACAGTTAGAGAGTATCCATAATAGTAAGGACCAAATGTCTGTGTATTCTCAGAGCTGGTCATGTCATTCCAAATCTTGTCTAATCCCTTGAAAGGCCGCATCATTTTTTGGAAGAGATGTTCAAACTCATCCCATTCATCCATGTCATAGTTATGCATGATATGTAATAGGTATGACATTATATAAATATTATCAGATAATGGTCTATCTTATTACATAAATTAATATAATTATCGATATAAGTCACTCTTATGCGAACCTCAAGTCTCTCGGTTCCTGATGCAGTCAAGGAGATAATTACTAAAAACAGATCCATCTACGACTGCATCAAGATGGGCTTGATAAATTACACATCACTTGCAATAAAACTCCAAGAGGAGGTTGAAGTCCTTGTAGGAGGACCAGTCAATCCAAATACAATTGTGGTTGCAATCAAAAGGTATGCAGATTCTTTTGAAAAGAAAGACGCGATGCAAAATGAGACCATATTAAAAAATGCAAGACTTTCTCTGACCGATGGTATCGTAGACATAAAAATTTTCTCGGAGGGTTTTGAAATGAAAGATGTAGCTGATTTGATGGACAGATTCTTGAGAATTGATCCAGATTACGAGTTTTTCAGATCTACGGACTCTTTTAGATTCTTGACTGAGGACATAAGTGCTGTAAGAAATATTTTAGAATCTTTTTCATCACATAGAAATTTCTTTCAAACTGGATTGGCAAAGATAACCATACACATTCCGGAATCCGAACATAGTTCTGACGTGGTTTCGTACGTGTCTGAGATTCTACATGATAATGGAATCGAGCTTTTTAATGCGTTTTTCGGACAGGATCACATAGTAGCAGTATTGCATGAAAAAGATGCTGCAAGAGCATATCAGATTCTAAGAAGAGAAATTTCTCGTTAATATTAGAAAATCTTCTAAATTCCAGTAGCTTCTGCTTTTGTCATTTCTAGGTAGACTTTGTCTCCTACTGCAAGATTCAGTTCCTTGTATTCGTGCATATCAAGTTTGATCGAGGTTGTAGAACCTGGTTGACCCATACCTCCTCCACCAGATAGCATTTTGTTGAGGTTTTTCACCATGTCATCCATATTTGTAAAGCCCATTACTCCTCCAGCACCAAATGGTGATGCAGGTGTACTCTGTTCTCTAAAATCTTTAGATGTAGACAGTGAGACTATCACGTATGGAGCACCATCCGGTGACGCGTCTATTCTTACAATAAGGTACTCTTTTTTCATATCCTAACTTCATAAAATCAGCATATTTTACCTTTCGCTCAAATGTTCCATAGAGTATGAGAATCATTACTACCTTTTTTATCCCCAAAGATAACACTAGGTGGGTACAATGCCAGAAACTAAGATTCTTGTTTTAGGGGGAGGATTTGCAGGTGTAGAATGCGTAAGAAAACTTGAATCTTATTTTTCAAATGAAAACGACATACAGATCAGTCTAGTAAGTGAGGACAACTTTTTCTTGTTTACTCCAATGCTTCCCCAGGTAGCTTCTGGAACAATTGAGACTAGGCACATTGTAATTCCAGTCAGAACACTGTTGAAGAAGACCAAGTTCTATGAAGCCGAAGTTAAGAATATTGATCCTTATGGAAAAACAGTAACTCTTAGCGGTACAAAAGAAAAACGTGGAGTTTCATTACATTATGATTATCTTGTACTGGCTCTTGGCAGCCAGACAAATTTCTTTGGGATGGACCAATTAGCGAAATTAGCTTATTCAATGAAGACTCTCAATGATGCAGTAGTATTACGAAATAGAGCCATAGACATGCTTGAGCAAGCAGACAATGAAACCAATCCAATTCTCAAGAAAAGTTTGCTTACTTTTGTAATTGTTGGAGGTGGATTTGCAGGTATTGAAACTGCTGGAGAATTAATGGACTTACTACATGATGCCAGAAAATATTATCCAAATATTGAAAAAACTGACATCAGGGTTATTGTGCTTGAGGCACTTGGAGCCATACTTCCAGGTTTTAATGAGAAACTTGCAAAATTTGCTCTAGAAAAACTTCATGAGCGTGGAATTGAAGTTAAGGTAAGTACAAAACTTTCTAGTTTTTCAGGTGACGAAGTTCTAATCGAGGATGCTCAGCCACCTACAAAGGATCCTAGTAACCAATTTTCAGTAAATGCAATACAGACAAGAACTTTGGTATGGACTGCAGGTGTTACACCAGTAGATATCATAAAAAAATCTGTCTTCAAAACTAATAGAGGTGGAATTGTGGTAGATGAGTTTCTTCAAGCAGTTGATTTTCCTGAAGTTTTTGCAGTAGGAGATTGTTGTTATCTCATTGATCCCAAGACAAACAGGTCTCTTCCACCAACAGCACAGAATGCAGAGTCAGAAGCAAAAATTGTTGCAAAAAATATTCAGGCTCTAATCAAAAATAAAGAGAAGGAAAAATTTGCATATACACCCAAGGGTCAGATGGCAGTAATAGGAAAACGAAGTGCAATTGCAAGCATATTTGGTATTCATTTACATGGACTTTTTGCCTGGTTACTCTGGAGAATAATTTACCTCTCAAAGATACCACGTTTGGATAAAAAAATAAGAATCTTTCTTGATTGGACAATAGACATGTTCTTTGATAG
Source organism: Nitrososphaerota archaeon (assembly GCA_013288545.1). GTDB lineage: Archaea > Thermoproteota > Nitrososphaeria > Nitrososphaerales > Nitrosopumilaceae > Nitrosotalea. Next base: position 90,266 of record JABDBR010000001.1, read on the forward strand.
AGATATTGCCAGATTGAAGGTGATGCGTGAAAAGCCCGTTGAGGAATTCAAGGAACTTGATGAAGTTGACGATGTATGGTAAAAATAGTAAACTAGTTTTACATTTTCATATTTTTAAATTGAATCAAAACTATGATTCAAACTCTTGTGTTGCCCATATAGTTTCTAAAGTAAACAGAAATACAATGACTTAATACGACACTGACTTGCTAGTTGCGATGAACAATACCGAACTAATTGTTGCAGGAATAATTGCAGCTGCAATTGGTGCCATCGTATTTTATATGAAAAGTAAGAAAAAAACACCTTCACAAAAAATACAACCACAAACAAGTACAACAAAACCAGATACAACTAAAGAATAACTGTATCTTGCATTTTTTATTTCAAAGGTATTTTCTTGCAAATCAAGTACAACATTAGTGAAATATATTGAACATTACAAAACGGCATTTATGGGAAAGGTCTTTGCCGTAGGTGTTGGACCAGGATCACCAAAGTATGTAACTGAAATAGTAAAGGAAGTAGTACTAAATTCAGATATTGTGATTGGTTACAAATACACGCTCAAAACGATAGAGGCGCTATTGAAAAATAAAGAGATACATGAAATCACCATGAAAGACCAGGAAGACGCATACCAAAAGGTCTCAAAAACCCTAGGAGACAAAACATGTGTTGTTCCATTCACAGGAGACGTGAATTTCTCAGAATCAGAAGTTGTAGACAGATTAATTGAGATATTTGGAGATGTACAAATTATTCCTGGAATTAGTTCCACACAGGTAGCCGCGTCAAAGGCAAGAGTGCCGACAGATAAAAGCAAGGTCATCACCATGCATATTTCTACAAGCATAGAGGAGAAGAAACTTGAGCTTCAAAAGGCGCTCATTGACGGATTTAGTGTCATACTTGTGCCAAGACCTTGGCCAAAAGAACCTTCCAAGCATTTTATGCAATCTGAAATAGCAATATACTTGAGAGAGCATGGTTTTGATACTTCAAAAATAAAGGTGCATGTCTTTGAGTTTTTGACTACCGAGAAGGAGACACATTTTATTGGTAAGGTAAAAGATTTGGAAGGAAAACAATTCTCTGATCTTTCCGTAATGGTCTTTGATCAGACAAAGCTAGAGTCCTACATTAATTTCAAATAATTTAGTGAAGAGCCGAATTATGTGATGATGCACCAATTGTATATGATTGTGTGGGGGGCATTGAAATTATCAAACCATTCATCCAAGTGTACTGTGGATCATAAAATCTGACAATTCCAGTATCGTTTACAATAACTGTGAATGTCTGACCTGGTGCAATTTTGCCACTTGCTATTTTTCCATCAGGCTTGAATGGATTTGTTGCATATTGCTGAGTGCTTGTTCCACTAAGAATGGTGTGTTCTATAGAATCATTGTTTACCCAAATGATTGGAGTGCCTGGAACTATCTGTATAGTCTCTGGTGTATAGTACGTATTGTATTGATTATACGTTTGTTGAGTTGCGCTTCCCTTTTGTAACGATGATCCTGGGTTTATACTAATTGTAATTGGAGCAATTTGTCCTGTGGTTGCAGTAGATGAAATGATAATTCCGTTTATCCATGTATATGTTGGATCAAAGATTTGTGTAGTACCAGTGTTGGTAAATGTGATTTGATAATGTTGTCCTGGAGCTATATCACCACTATCAATATTATTATCTGACACAAAGTGGGGGCTGACTGGTTTTCCAGTAGAACCTTTTCCACCAGTACTGTCTGTGGTGGATAACAGTTGACCACTCATTATTCTGTGTGGAACAGAGTCGTTGTTAGTCCAAATTATGGTTGTACCAGGAGTAATTTGAAGCGATGATGGTGTAAGGAACTGTCCACTATTGGGATTAGATGCACCTGATAAGATATTCATCTGAACTGTTTTTGCTTGAGTAGGTTGCGATTGTGGTGCAATAATTCCTACCATGAATTGGTATGTAGGATCAAAGAAGGTAATATCACCTGCTGTTTGATCTGGTGGAATGTTGTAACGTGCTGCAATTTTTGGATCCAAGGATTGTGTAGTATCAAAACTAGTTATTGTATATTGGAAGGATTGACCTGGTGCAATAGTACCACTGTCAATTTTGCCATCGGAGGTAAAGACTGCAGTTGATTGATCAGTGACAAGTGCTTTTGCAATACCACTCATTATTCTGTGTGGAACAGAGTCGTTGTTAGTCCAAATTATGGTTGTACCAGGAGTTACCTGTATGTTTGACGGAGAGTAATGCACCTGATTATTAACACTCGATGCACCAGATACGATGCTTATACTCACTTTGGTTGAAGATGACGGTTGCTGAATTGGTGTAGTGGTTGTAGTTGAATTTGTGGTTACAGTATTGGCAGATATTATTTTAGAGCTATAACTTACTTTCAGAGTTTCAGAGCTAGTTATCTTTCCTGATATGCTAAAGACAGAACCGTCTTGGTTGCTATTGATAATTCTACCAAACAAATTGAGATGGATTATGTTTCCATTTTCATCCTGTGCATCACCTTGGATGACAAAATATTTACCGTCTCGCAAGATTGAGATTTGCCATAGCCCAGAATTAAGATAATGTGCACCTGATATGGTGACAAGTCCATTATCAATTGTGGCTTGCATGTTGCTTCCACTCTTAGCTCCTGCTGTAATCTGTAAAGCAATATTTGAATCAAAGATGGTTTTATTTCCTGAAAGATATCCCGAGGCATCAATCAAGTATTTTCCGTTAGTTGAAAAATCAGAATAGGCATTAGGCAAATACAATGCAGTAGCAGTAAATCCTGCAATTACCATTAGAAACAGGAATACGTATTTCACTAGATTACACATCCCCTTATTGCATATTTAATACTAGGTATAATTTATCACACAATTTAGCAATTCCCGGTTAATTTTCTTTACAAACTAGATTTTGGATTAACTACATTTGATCCAAAATGTTGAATCATGAAATATTCAATGAATCCTCCTGCAAGAAGGAGAGCCAAAACTATTCCTATCTCTATAACAGTCTGACGGAGCTCAGCTTTTAGAGATTTTTTTCTTATTATTACAAGTATTAACAAAAGGCTTCTTGACATTCCAATCGAATAGGCTACAAGCTCCATCACACCAAAAGGAGACAAGTAAAGCAGTGCAAGTGGGGGAACCTTTGCAAGTGCAGGAGTTGTTGATACTAATGCAGCAAATGCAACCCCTGTTGACCAGGCTGCAAATGTACCCCAGGCCAACCCAAAACCCGGAATAAACATGGGCAGTGCAACTGACGCATTATGTTCAAAAATTCCTATAGCATTAATTCCTTCAACTACTTTCTGAAATTCTTTGAGAAATGTTTGTGATTCATCATCAGATAATTTACTTTGAGTTCCAATTAAATAAGATAAAGAGAAAATTCCAATGAAAACAACAAATACTAGAACTCTTGGTTTCCTAAACAATAATCCATTTTTAGGTGAACTATATTTGAGGTTGACGATTGGATCAGATTTAATTAAAAGTCGCATTATGAGACCTTGTTGAAAGAAGAGGTTTCCTCGGCCATAACTTATGCATTAAGCAAAGGATTTCAGATTCATCCTGATGCGTTTAAAATATTAGAAAAAATTGATGTAAAAGAACTTCAGAGTATAATAAAACAAGTAGTTCGAGAAAAAGCTAAACAAAATATGTTTTTAATTAATCAAAGTGACCTCAAAATGTTTGTAGAATCTGAGATAGACGATAGCATTGAAAATAACCATGTAATCATATCTGATCCTACAAAAAAGGTCACATCTGCAGAAGGAATAGAGGGTTTTCACGCATTATTTCGAGATAGATATTCAAAACTACTCAAAATCATGATGCAACGTTCACAGTCAAAGAAACTAACTCCTATTTCGAACGTGACAAATGGTAAGTTAGATGAAGGAACCTACATTGCAGGCCTGTTGATGGACAGAAGAATAGACAGAGATGTCACAAAGCTTGTCATAGATGACCCTACCGGCTCAATAGAACTATTAATTTTCAATAAAGAGATACAGGACACTGCAAATTCCCTGCAGATTGATCAGTTTGTCATGGTATCAATTGCAAGTGGAAAGAATGGAGGATTTTTTGTCAAAGAAATCCTCGTTCCAGACATACCTGATCACATAGCAAATCGTTCAAAGACTGAAACCTATGCTGTCTTCATTTCGGATTTGCACGTGGGAAGCAAGTTCTTTATGGAAAAAGAGTTTGCAGAGTTTGTTTCATGGCTTTCAAGCCCTGACCCTATAGCAAGAAAGGTCAGGTTTGTACTAGTGGGAGGAGACATTATTGACGGAATAGGCATCTTCCCAAATCAAGACAAGGAATTATTGCTGCTAGATGTGGACCAGCAGATGGCAAAGGCTACTGAACTTTTAGATAAAATTCCAAAACACATCAAGGTCTTCATCATTCCTGGAAATCACGATCCGGGAAGAAGAGCACTTCCTCAGCCAGCAATTCCAGAAAAGCATAACATGCATCTCTGGAACAGGGAGAATTTTTTCATGTTGGGCAATCCCTCAATGGTTGAGCTAAACGGTGTAAAGATACTGATGTTCCATGGCCAAAGTCTTGATGATGTTGTTGGCAGCACTCCAGGACTGAGTTATGCACAACCTGCAAAAGCCATGCGGGTTTTGCTAAAAACCAGGCACCTCAGTCCAATATATGGTAAAAGGACGCCGATTGCACCCGAGTTGGAGGACATGATGGTAATATCTGAAGTTCCTGACATTTTTCATTCTGGCCACATACACGTTGTTGAGCTTGACATGTACAAAGGGACATTGATTGTAAACTCTGGTGCATGGCAAAGCCAGACCCCATTCCAGGCAAGTGTTGGAATCAGTCCTACTCCCGGAATTGCTATTATTGTAAACCTTGCCACAATGAAGGTTTTTACAAAGGACTTTACAGAAAATTCCAGCTAAGATTACACAAGATCTTCCAAAGTTAGATCTTCTTTGAATGCTTTTTTCACAGTATCAGCATTTAGTGTTAGATTGAATTTTTTAGTTCTACCATGCATTCCTTGATGAATAATTTTTCCTGTAATCAGTCCAGTCATTTCTATCTCGCTTAGCATTTGCGTAATTCTGCGCTGTGTGAGTTCTTTTTGTCTTGTAATTTTACAGAGGTTTTTGTATGATTGGTATATTTCACCGGTGGTATTTCCACCTGCCTTCATTACTGCAAGTATTAGCAGTTTTTCATGTAATGGGTATGAGTTTAATGCCGTAGTTTCCTTATCTTCTTCCATCTTAAGGGAGGCTCTTCGTATGTGATCTTCTTTTACAGTATCAGATTGTTCACGCTCGGCCATCTCACCTGCTACTCTTAACAGGTCTATGGCCCTCCTTGCATCGCCATGTTCCTGACCTGACATGGCAGAACAGAGGTTTAGGGCTGCTGCTTCTACGGAATTAGGTATAAAGGCTACCTTGATACGTTCTTCAAGGATCTCCTTAATTTGCTCAACTGTATAATTTGTAAAGACAATCTCTTCCTCACTCATACTGCTTAAAACTCTGGGATCTAGTCTTTCTTTGAATGTAAGATCATTAGAAATTCCTATCAAGGTCAATGTGCCCTTTTTTAGTCTCTCATTGGCCCTTGTTAGAGAATATAGTATATCCTTGCCTGATTTTGAAATAAGTTCTGCAAGAAAGTCGATTTCATCCACTACAAATACTGTATTTAGTTCATCTTCCTCAATTTTGGCAATAATTCGATTGAATACTTCACTAATAGAAAGGCCAGTAGATGGTAATTGTTTCCCTTTCAGACCTAACTGTCCACCCAATTTTACTAGTAACCCATAGAGTGTAGTCTCTTCTTTTGAGTTTGCATAAAGTAGGTGAATAGGAAAGGAGTTGTCCTTTACTCGTTCTTGTATTTTATCTAGAACTTTTTTTACTACAAGAGTTTTACCGACTCCAGGTTTTCCATAAACTAATAGGTTGGAAGGACGAGATTTTTTTAATAATGGTAATAATGATTGGGTGACTTTTTTTTGTTCATCTTCTCTATGTAAAATTATGTTAGGAATAAATGAATAATGTAGGACTTCACGATTTTGGAATAATGATTTACCACTCTGTGCATCATCAAGTAATTTATCAATCGGATCCTTTGTCATAGACCCACACACCATTGTTTCGTCTCTATCCACATATGGACTCTACCATACTAATTAGATTAGAATAGAATAACTAAACCAAATTTAGTATATCATTAATTATTTTTATTTTATTTTTCATTAAAAAATATTTTTAATAAAGCTAGAGTGGAAGTATAGGTGTGTGGGTCTTCCTAGGATGATCTTAACAATTAGTGAACTTTTTGTTAACTTTTGGTTCCGAAGAGCCCAAAATGACCCCTTTGTTTCCAGTCTAGGCGTGAAGATGGGTCTTAACATTGTTAATATCCTGAAGAATACCCCTTTATTTCCACTCCAGGCGTGAATTTTAGGGATATTTGGATATAAAGCCTAGAGGGGTTGTTAATATGCTAAAAACACCCCTTCGTGGGCTAGGCAGTGAATGTTAACAAACCTAGGTGTTAACAATTCTTCTATGATCTATTCAAGTGTTAACGGGTTACCAGATCGATCTCAATGGCCCGAAAAAGAATCAGAATAGACTTGGAAGACTCGGATGGAGCCAAGTACAACTTTAGCCTAGAGGGTAATGTTACCCGTGAAAAGATGCTAAAGATATTCGAATTGATGAACCTAATGAATATAGAAGAGCCAGAGGCTGTAACCCAATTGGATTCTATCGGCGCCAAGATATGGAATGTTATAGACAAGAACTTTCCAATTGGCAAGTTTACCTCCTCAATGATATTGGAAAAGTATGAGGATGAGTATGAAGAACCAATTAAACTAAGTGTGATTTCGACATATCTCTCCAGATTTGCCGTAAAGGGAAGGGTGGCTAGAGAAAAACAAGGGAAAGAGTGGGCCTACCAGATACTAAAGATAGCCCAGAGAGAAAAGAACGCGACTTAGGAGATTACTACCTTTTTGACTACTAGGTGGTCACCATCTATTGTGATCTTGACATAATCCCCTTTCTGCAGCTCTAGGAATTTTCTAAAGTCTTTGGGAATTGAGATTGTTCCTGCAGTGGTAATTTTGATTAATTGCTCGTTAGGCATGTTATAATATTATAAGAACAATAATTTAAGAATTTAGTATTAACTAGGATTATTAATTTATAATGATTTTGGATGACTTTGACATAAAATATAGGGCTAAAGATCTGATCAACTGGAAAATCATTTAGAAGGGTATCCTAATTTCTTGATTTGAAAACTATTGATGCTCTAAAAATTACTGGGCTGGAGCCATCTTGATGACCCCTATCCTTGTAAGGCCTTTATCGGTTATTTTGTAGGAAAATGGCTTTGTTGACATATCTCTCTCGACCACACCATCCTCAAACAGCTTCTTTAACATGCGTGATGTATGTTCCCGAGTCCTTCCTATTGTGACCTGGATGTCACGTGATGTCATGGGTTTCTCTGTGATTAATCGCAGAACATGATCAGTAGCACTAGCAAATTGCATATTCTGGATTCTTTCCTTTGGCTTCTCTTCTTTGACCATTACCTGCAGCTCCTGCTGTATTTTTTGCTCCTTTGGCTTTGGAATTTGTGCCTGAGGAATTTGCTCTGTTTCCTGTGTCATTTCTAATGAATCTAAACGAATTTTCATATCAATAAGCAAGTTTTCGTAATATTGTAAGCGCTCTGTTAGAATTTTTGCATTTTCAGACTCTGATACTAGCCGTGGCTTTACCTTATTGTAGACTGTAATAGCTACAAGCCCACCAATAAATGAAGCAAAGACGCCTAGAATGACACCTACATCTGGAATGTCTACTAACATCACGGTGTTACATTAGATGATGTGATTTATCATATTTGAGTAAAATTATTTCACACCTTACACATCAATATCAAACGTATTGTATCACAACTCATCACAGCATCTACATGAAATCATGCCTATTTTGAAGCCAAATCATAGTTTACAAGTTCGTTTTAGTAACTCTCGTATCACAGACATGATTTCTTCCTCACGTTCAGGAAAAACATCACTACTTTTAATCACAGAAACTTGCTCAGAGAGGCGATTTATCACATCCATATCATCATCACTAAGCACGCCTAGGCCTCTAAGCAGGATCCACGAATAGCATAGTGCTGTCAACTTGTCTTTACACTGAGTTACTTGTCGATAAAATGCCCCTTTACTGATAGTAAACTGGGAGTCCACAAGGTTCCTACGTTTTAAAATAATTTCAATTTGTCTTTCAGTAAATAATGATTTTTCTATTATTTGCCTTGTAATATTATTAAAATTATCATCTGGAGGATTGCTCATAGCTATACAAATCTGTATAACTATATTCAATTAAACTTTTAATCAATAGGTATTCAACCACTCCGTATGCAAAAGACAGAAAATTATCTTCATGCGACCAGGAAGAAAAAAGGCACACTTCTCCTCGTATTAATCGACTCTGAAAATTCTGCAGGTCATTCTGCTTCAACTTTAGCAAAAGAAGCAGAAAAGAGTGGAGCATCTGCAATTTTGGTTGGTGGTTCATCAGCCACAGATCAGCTCACCATGACTGAGACCGTATCTAGCATAAAAAAAGCAGTCAAGATACCTGTAATCCTCTTTCCTGGCAACGTTACAGGCGTGGTTCCTGGTGCAGATGCAATACTATTTAGCTCACTTTTGAACTCGGATAATCCTTACTTTATCTCACAGGCGCAAGCCCTAGGGGCACCAAGTGTTCTAAGATTTGGCCTTGAGCCTCTTCCTACAGCCTACATCATTATTGGTGAGGGAACTACCGTTTGGCATGTAGGTTCAGTGAGAACAATTCCCTTTGACAAGCCTAGCCTAGCCGTCATGTATGCCTTGTCTGCCCAATTCATGGGAATGCGATTTGTATATCTTGAAGCAGGTTCTGGAGCCAAATCTAATGTAAAACCCGAGATGGTTGCCGCAGTAAGGAAACTTTTCAAGGGATTTCTTATAGTGGGAGGAGGCATTCGTAGTCCAGAAACTGCTGAGGAGATAGCCAAGGCTGGTGCAGATGCCATAGTGATTGGAACCTTCATTGAGAAGGGTGGAAGTTTCAAAACGATTTCCGATATCGTAAAAGCCATCCAATCTGTAAGGAAATAACATGTCTGAGAACCTAGCATTGAGACTCAAAGAAGTCCCAATGCCTCAAGATTATTTTGATTATTACACCAAACTATCAGAGGAAGTCTTTACTATTTTTGAACATGCTGCATCTGCCAAGGCAACACTTGCGGATTCTTCTGGGATGGTAGAACCAAAGATCGCTTTTGATCTTGCAGATCGTGTATCTAAAATGCACGACATTGACGTGACTGACAATCTTAGGTCTCTCATTCAAAACACTACCAAAGAATTAGCTGCCCTCAAACTTGCAGAAGACATTGCACAAGGCAAGTATTCTGGGCCTGATACTGGGCTTCAGGAAAAGCTTGACCTTGCTGTACGTGTAGCTTTGGCTATAGTTACAGAAGGAGTTACTATTGCTCCCCTCCAAGGAATAAGCGAAGTTCAGATCAAGAAAAATGCAGACGGTTCTGAATATCTATCTGTCTCATTTGCAGGTCCTATTAGATCAGCAGGAGGAACAGAAGCTGCCTCTACTATGCTTATTGCAGATCATGTACGAAAAATAGCTGGACTTGCAAAATATCAGGCAAATTCATTTGATGATGAGACTGGCCGGTTTGTAGAAGAGTTACGGGTATACGAAAGAGAAGTTGGAAGCTTTCAATTTCATGTTCCAGATCAAGATGTGATAAATGTCATCTCTAATCTTCCAGTTGAACTTGATGGTGTAGATACTGACATAGTTGAAATTGTAAGCCACAGAAACATGGTACGAATAGGTACCAATAGAGTACGAGGAGGAGCCCTTCGTGTGCTAAATGATGGACTCATTGGAAGATCCCGTAAACTGCTCAAACTAATTGAATTGTACAAACTCGATGGCTGGGATTGGCTTAAGGACCTCAAAGGGGCCATCCAGACAGGCGATGCAGATGCAGCAGCTCACAGAATGAGAGAGGTAATTACGGGAAGATCAGTACTTTCCATGCCTAAAAAACTAGGTGGATTCCGATTAAGATATGGCCGTTCATGCAATACTGGATTTGCTTCAATTGGCATTCATCCTGTAGTTGCAGAAATACTTGATCATGCCATAGCCGTGGGTACTCAGATTAAGCTTGATGTCCCTGGAAAAGCCTCCACCGTGGCCTTTGTGGACTCGATTGATACACCAATTGTCAGACTAACCAATGGCAATGTTGTAAAAATAAAAGACACTGCACATGGAATTCATCTAAAACCCCAAATTGCAAAGATTTTGCATCTTGGCGACATTTTGATCAGTTACGGAGACTTTTTAGAAAACAATGCCGAGCTTGTACCGACAGGATATGTGGAAGAGTTTTGGGCTCAGGAACTACAAGACAAAGTAACCAAGTACGAACCAAATGACACTGAACTTCTAAGTTATGTAAACAAGATACCAGAACTGGAAGAAGCATTTAGGATATCACTGAATTTTGGCATTGGCCTTCATCCACACTATCTCTATTATTGGGATCAAATTACAATTGAAGAATTTGAAAAAATTCTCAAACCCACAAAATCTGAATCAGATCTCATCATTTATCCAATTGAGGCAAAAGATATTCTGGAAAAATTGGGTGTTCCTCATGAAGTTGCAGGCAGCACAATTCTCCTAAAAGACGTAGAGGCAAAAGTCTTCTTTTATTTATTATTTAGAAAGCCAGTACAACTTGAAAAAGATCTCTCTGTTCCTCAAATCATAACAAAATCATCTGGCATAAAAATACCAAATAAATTTTCAACTTCTATTGGTGTAAGGGTCGGAAGACCAGAAAAAGCTGCACTACGAAAAATGAAACCTCCGGTCCATACTTTATTTCCAGTTGGAAACAAAGGTGGAGCGTCCCGTGATTTGCTCAAGGCAGTCAAGCAACCAAATTTTTACTGCAACATATACAACAGATTCTGCAAAAACTGTAACGTACCTTCCATTAGCATAGCATGTCCTAAATGTCATACAAAAACAAATACGATTTTCATATGTAACAAATGCAGAGATGAGCTTGAAACAGATTATTGTGCAAAATGCAAATCACGAACACATGCACACTCATACCGCTCATTTCCCCTCAAAGATCTACTATATGCTGCTCAAGAGAGGACTGGATTTAGGGCACAAGAGCCATTCAAGGGCGTAAAGGAGCTCATAAACCAAGACAGAGTACCAGAGCCACTTGAAAAGGGCCTGATAAGACAAAGTCTTGGTCTTAATGTCTTCAAGGATGGGACAATTAGATTTGATACAACAAATGCCCCACTCTCACACTTCAAACCTTCTTGGATTGGCACAACACCAGAAAAACTAGTCAAACTTGGATACACTCGTGATACTAACGGCAATCCACTTGAAAACTCTGATCAGCTTGTTGAACTCAGAGTACAAGATGTAGTAATTCCTAAAGAATGCGGAGATAGTCTTGTTTTTGTTTGCCAATATATTGACCGAGAGCTTGCAAAACTATTTGGACATCCACCATTTTACAATGTAAAAAGTACTGATGATCTTGTAGGTCATCTTATCATTGGTCTTGCACCGCATACATCTGTAGGAATTGTGGGCAGAATAATTGGATACACCAATACCCAAGTGTGTCTTGGAACTGCAGTATGGCATTCCGCAAAAAGGCGTGACGCTGACGGTGACGCAGATTCTATAATGTTGTTAATGGACAGTTTACTTAATTTCTCAAGATTATTTTTGTCTGATAGAATAGGTGGATTGATGGATGCACCATTGCTTGTTCAGCCTATTGTAATTCCTCAAGAGGTGCAAAGACAAGCTCACAACTTTGAGGTTGTAAAGGCATATCCACTTTCATTCTTTGAATCTACTCTTAGAAAGGAAAAGGCAAGTGAGATCAAAGACGTTGAGATCCTAAAATCAAGATTAGAAACAGAAAGACAATTTCTTGGACATGATTTTACACATTCTACATCTACTTTGACCACATCAAAATCAAGGAGTGCCTACTCTACACTTGGTTCATTGCTTGAGAAGCTTGACATGCAAATCAGAACTGCAGATATCATAAATGCAGTTGACCCAAGTGAGGTGGTATCAATGGTAATGACCACTCACCTTCTTCCTGATATCATGGGTAACCTCAGAGCCTATTCGGGCCAATCTTTTCGATGTACTGCATGTGGTGCAAGTTACAGGAGAGTTCCTCTCATAGGAAAATGTCTTGAATGTGACAATAAACTAATTCAAACCATGACTAGGCCATCTGTACAAAAATATCTCAAGCTTGCAAGAAGAATGCTCAACAAGTATACCATCACACCCTATCTTAGAGGACGTGTGCTCTCTCTCTTGGATGAACTAGAACTAGTATTTGGTAAAGAAGAAAGTAGTCAGTCTATTCTTACAGACTTTGCCTAGCGAATCTTGATGTAATCGTAACCGCCATGCTTGCTTTCAAAACAATAGCGGACTTTTTGAAAGTCTTTTCTAAATTTCTTTACCTCTAATGCCACTTTTTTCTTGTCTTTTTTATCTACCACTACTTTTTTGATAAATTCAGCTATTTGTTTCATGTCTGATTCTTTCATGCCAAGTCGTGTGAGTTCTGCAACACCAAGTCTCATTCCACCTGGATGGAAATAGTTGCGTCCTGCCTTGATATCTCCTGGTATGAGCTGTCTGTTTACGATAATGTTTGCCTTTTCAAGATCTGCTTCAATTGATCCACCGTCGCCAAATGAAAGTACGTTTACAACTATCTGATGAGATTTTGTAAATCCTCGTTTTTCACCAAGTACTGAAAAACCAAATGAGCTGAGGGCCTCTGCAAGTGCCTTTGCATTCTTTATGACTTGGACTGCATACTTTTTACCAAACTCTAACATCTCTGCATAAGCAATAGCTTTTCCTGCCATGTGGTGCAAGTGATGATTACTGGTCATTCCTGGGAATGTGGCCTTCTTGATACTTTCACCATATTTTTCAAATGAGCAGACCATTCCACCCTGAGGACCAAACAAAGTCTTGTGTGTACTCATTGTCATTGCATCTGCACCTTCTCTTAGTGGATCTTGGAACTGTCCACCTGCAATTAGGCCTGCAACATGAGCACCATCATAATTGACAAACATATTGTAACTTTTCAGAAAATCTGCAAGTTCCTTAACTGGGTGTGGGAACAAGAACACAGAACCTCCAAACATTGCTAATTTAGGAATCTTTCCAGCTTTTTCAAGTTCCCTGACTTTTTCTTTTGTCTTGTCAACATCAATTGTCATCTCTTCTACATCAAACGGATAAAACTCAATGTCTAATCCATGGACAAGACCTGCAGTACCTGAATGTTCTTTCTTTCCATGTGATATGTGACCTCCAGATGGGATAGAAGGAGCAAGCATTGTATCTCCTGGATTTGTAAATGCTGAATAGATAGCTAGATTGGCAACAACACCGGAAATTGGCCTTACATCTACAAATTCTGCCTTGAATAGTTTTTTTGCAAGTGCCATGCACTTGAATTCTACCTCATCAATGTAGATACAGCCTGCATAGACTCGCTCACCAGGCCAACCTTCTGCATATCTGTTGGCAAAGTCTGAAATTGTTGCCTCTCGGACTGCCGGACTTGTGACATTCTCACTTGCAATTAGAGGAATTGAATTTGCAAACCACTGATTGTGAGTCTTTAGCAATGAAAGTACTTCATTGTAAGATGATCGCGGTGAAGAACGAGACATATCTAGTCCCGCCAGTTTTCCTAATTTAAAAACATCGTTCGACAGTGTTGAAAATTATCTGTTTCAAGTGTAAAGGCTTTTGATCTCATAAGACATAATAAGGGAAAATCGACCTCTTGCAAATATGTCAATTCAGTCTTCTTCTGGTGGTATACCAGTTGTTATTCTAAAGGACGGTGCTCAACAGACCAAGGGTCGTGATGCCCAGAAAAACAATATTGCAGCAGCAAAACTGATTGCCGAAATCGTTCATTCTAGTCTTGGCCCACGTGGAATGGACAAGATGCTAGTGGACTCCCTAGGTGACGTTACAATTACAAATGACGGTGCTACTATTCTAAAAGAAATTGATGTACAACATCCAGCTGCAAAAATGCTAGTTGAAATCTCAAAAGCAACCGATAATGAAGTAGGAGATGGAACAACATCTGCTGTAGTATTAGCAGGCGCATTATTGGAAAACGCTGAGATCTTAATTTTGCAAGACGTACATCCAACAATTGTCGTTGATGGTTATAGAAAAGCTGCTCAAAAAGCAGTAGAACTCTTAGAGAAGATTGCAGACAAAGTTTCAGCAACTGACAAAGATGTGCTTGAAAGAATTGCAAGAACATCTATGCAGACAAAACTTGTAAGAAGAGATTCTGCAAATCTAGCAGATATGATTGTAAAATCCGTAATTGCAGTAGCTGAGAAGAAAGGAGAAGGATATCTAGTTGATATTGATGATATCAAAGTAGAAAAGAAAGCTGGCGGCTCTATCAAGGACTGTGCAATTATCAAAGGGATAGTGCTTGACAAAGAAGTTGTGCACAGTGGAATGCCAAAGAAAATTGATCATGCAAAAATCGCTCTAGTTAACAATGCACTTGAGATTGACAAAACAGAGTTTGACGCAAAGATAAACATCACAAATCCACAACAGATGAAATCATTTCTTGATGAAGAACAAAGAATGATCAAAAATATGGTGGATAAAGTAATTGCTTCTGGCGCAAATGTTCTATTCTGTCAAAAAGGAATTGATGACATGGCACAACATTATCTTGCAAAAGCAGGAATACTTACAGTAAGAAGAATAAAAGAAAGCGATATGACAAAACTTGCAAAAGCAACAGGTGCAAGAATGATAAGTAATTTCGATGATTTGTTTGAAAAAGATCTTGGTTCTGCTGAACTAGTAGAAGAAAGAAAAGTAGAGACTGACAAATGGGTCTTCGTTGAAGGCTGCAAACACCCCAAGGCAGTTACCCTTCTTCTAAGAGGCGGTTCTCAAAGAGTAGTTGACGAAGTAGAAAGATCAGTTCACGATGCAATAATGGTTGTAAAAGATGTAATGGAAAAACCATTCATTGTGGCAGGCGGAGGCGCACCAGAAACCTATGCTGCAACAAAACTACGTGAATGGGCAAAGACACTTGAAGGCAGAGAACAACTTGCAGTAGAAAAATTTGCAGACTCTTTAGAAGTAATTCCAATCACACTTGCTGAGAATGCAGGAATGGATCCAATTGATACATTGGCATCATTGCGCTCAAAGCAACTCAAAGGAAACAAATGGACAGGTATTGATGTTATGAAAGGCCAAGTTGCTAGCATGCATGCTAGTGATATATTTGAGCCACTCTCTGTCAAGATCCAAATAATCACATGCGCAACAGAAGCCGCATCCATGATACTACGAATCGATGATGTTATTGCCACTGCAAAATCTGCAGGAGGACCACCGCCAGGAGCTGAAGGCATGGGAGGTATGGGTGGAATGGGCGGTATGGGAGGCATGGGCGGAATGGGTGGTATGGGCATGCCTGGCATGGATATGTAATAGACTAGACTACAATATTTCTCTCAAAGTTTATTTGACTATTCCAGATAGGAATTCTATGCAAATAGGCGGAACCAAAATTCTAGCTGGCGCAAAATACGTCTATCTTGTAGCATTCTTTGCATTGCTTTCTGGAATGTTTTATCCTGTAATCACTCACAGCACATGGGATCCAGTAATTTCTGGAACGCTGATTCTCTTTGTTGGCCTTGCAGGAACTGTTTCTATATACAAAGCAACTACTGCTGAAAAACACAAAAAAGCCTATCTTATCATCGGCTTGGCTGTTACCTCACTTGCATTGTTCCTTGTATACGGTGCAATAGGAAGAATTTAGATTCCCAGATTTTTCAAAAATTTAATGTCCGTAGATTTTATGTTTTGAGTATATCTAGATGTCAAAGTAAAGATAGAATTCATGTGGATGAGGTCTTATTGAAATCTCATGATCATCTGCCCTTTCTATCTCGATTATTTTATCAATAGTCTCATTTGAAAATATTGGCGCAAGGAATTTTCTGTCATTTTCCAACTCATCAAGTGCCTCTCCCAAAGTTGCAGGCAAGTCCTTGATTCCTTTTGCAACTCGTTGAGCTTTTGTCATCTTGTAAATATCCTCATAAACTGGGTCACCAGGATCCATCTTCTTTTTAATTCCGTCTAATCCTGCTGCCTGTACTGCTGCAAACACTAGATATGGATTTGATGATGGGTCAGGTGCTCTGAATTCAATTCTCTTAATCTTTGCATATTTTTCTCCCTTGAAATGAGATGGAATTCTAATTATTGCTGATCTGTTGCTTGGGCTCCATGCAATATACACTGGTGCTTCATAACCTGGAACTAGTCTGTGGTAAGAGTTTGTAGTTGGAGCAACAATTGCAGATAATGCTCTTGCATGATTCATGATTCCTCCACAATAGTATCTTGCAATTTGACTGATCTCTTCCTTGTCATCTTTGTCATAAAACATGTTCTTCTCACCTTTCCACAAGCTTACGTTTGTGTGCATTCCAGAACCTGCATCCATTGAAATCGGTTTTGGCATCATGGTTGCAACTTTATCATATTTTTTAGCAATGTTTCTTATGACATACTTGTATGTCTGTGCTCCATCAGCAGAATTTGTCAGGTTGTCATATCGTATATCGATCTCACATTGTCCTGCTGTAGCTACTTCATGGTGATGATTGTCACATAAAATTCCAAAATATTCGTTCAAACACTCGACACAATCGTTTCTAAATTCTGTTAACGTATCAGCTGGTGTACTTGGGTAGTATCCTTTCTTTAATGCCATTGGATAGCCCTTGCCCTCTTGATTCCATGGTGCTTCCTTGGATTCTATTGAATACGACTGTCCCTTGTACGGAGTAAGTACATCCCATGTAATTTTATCAAATACGAAGAATTCTACCTCTGGACCCCAGTAACTATTGTCAAATCCTTGAGTTTTTAGATATTTTTCTGCCTTTTGTGCAATACCTCTTGGGTCTGACTCTAATCTGCCCTTGTCTTTTCCCCAATAAACATCACAAATCAATCTGGCAGTCTTTGCATTTCCCATCCAAGGAATTATTGCAAAAGTGGTAGGGTCTGGTTTTAGGATCATGTCAGAGTCTTCTATTGATGCAAATCCCACAATTGAGGAACCATCAAGTTTTGGCAGTCCATCTTGCATCTGTTGTGGAGTAAACAGATTTGCAGAAATTGTAGTGTGATGGAACCTTCCTCTAAGGCCAGTAAATTGTAAATCGATAAATTTTATCTGATCATGCTTTATTTTTGAGAAAACATCTTCAGCAGAATAGGATACGGGTACTGGCTCTCCACCAATCACTTTATATGGCAATTTTGCACCTTGATCATAACACAAAGGGGTCTATGATTTAAGTATTGTTGGATATGGAAATGTCAGAAACAAAAAAAATTGATGTAAATTCATTGTATGCTATTCTTCTTCGCGAAGTAGAAAACGATACGGTTCAAGAGGTAGACCCTAACTTGTATCATAACATTGCAGAATTTCTTGGCAACATAAAGAATCATGATTACGATGGAATAGAATCCAAGATTACTGAATCGCTAGTAAAAATGATAACAGAAATGACTTCAATTCTTTTGAAGATTAGAATTGAAAAGGTAACATCACTAGATGAGATTGATTATTCTAATCTACTTGATGAAGAGAGATTCATTTTGGATTCTGAAGATGAGCTGAGACAAAGAAAAGAAACCATTCTTTCTGCAACACTCAATGGACGGCTAAAACTTTTAGAGACTGTGGGAGAAAACCACCGAGCCAGATCAATTGTGGTACGATTTCTCAAACCCATGGATCAGATAATGGGCACAGACCTGCAGTCATATGGGCCATTTGATGCAGAAGATGTTGCTACCCTGCCCTTTGAAAATGCACGGTCTCTGATTGGTAAGAAAATCGCAGTAAAAGTAAGCTGGGAAGACTAGAAATTAGACAGCCAATATCGTGAAAACTGTATGCATAACGGAATAGATCTAGATGTCTACTTTGAAATCATACTGTATCCCGTTGCTGGATTGTTTATCATAGAAATGATTTGTAGAACAGCCAAGATTGCAAACTGGGTAAAACTTTTGACTCAGGCCGTAATGTGTGTGGGATTTGGCATAGCATATCTTGCAATGCAAGTAGCTCACTGGTTCACAGCTGGTGTATTGCTTGCACTGGCAATAGCTCTGTTTTACCAGGCAAAACGCTCAAAACTTGATCCACAAAAAGCTCTGTACTAGCCGAACTTTCCAAAAATTCTCTTGATGAAACTCTGTCTGCCTATTCCCTTTGTTCTTTGAATCTTTTTTTCTCCAAATTTCTTTGCCCTTATTTGGAATAGCTTGACACATCTATGCGATTCAGGTAACCTGTGTTCTGCACAAAACTTGTCGTTACAGTAATTGCACTCAAAAGGCAAGTCTTGAGTCTCTCCACAATATGCGCAGTCAAATTGCTCCATAATTGTAATCAACTGAGATCCTAAATTAGTGTTAGTGAGCAAAAATACTTTTCATTAATTAACAAAACGTATTTACGCAAGACAGGGTGATGAAAAATAGTTTTCAGTATGATAAAAGGTCAAGTAGCTGTAGTCACAGGCGCCAGTAGCGGAATAGGATATGCAACTGCCATGGCAATAGCAAAAGCTGGTGCAAAGGTTGCAGTTGGTGCAAGAAGAGTTGACAAATTAGAACAACTTAAAAAAGACATTGAAAAAATTGGCGGAGAATGTATTACGATATCATGTGATGTAACAAAGCGCGGTGATTGTGAAAATTTGATCAATGCTACAATAAAAAAATGGAATAAAATCGATATGCTTGTAAATAATGCAGGACTTATGCCCTTGAGCTTTGTCAAGAACCTCAAAATAGACGAGTGGGAACAAATGATTGACGTAAACATCAAAGGTGTGATGTACTGTACTGCAGCTGCAATTCCTCATATGATTCAACAAAAATCTGGCCACATCGTAAACATTTCATCAATTGCAGGCAGAGTGGTCTTTCCTGCAGGCAGTGTTTATTGTGCAACCAAGTTTGCAGTATGGGCTTTTAGCGAAGGACTCAGACAGGAACTATCTGTCAGAAACAATATCCGAGTTACAACAATAGAACCTGGAATCGTAGACACAGAACTTACCAATACCATAACTGACGAATCTCTTGAAGCATTTGTGACACATTCAAAATCAATTCAATCTCTCAAGGCAGAAGATATTGCAAATTCCATACTTTTTGCACTTGAATCTCCACCTCACATGAATGTAAACGAAATTACAATCAGACCAACTACACAAGAAAAATAATGACAAATGCTCTGACATGAGACCAATAAACATTGTAATTTTGGGAGGAGGCTTTGGAGGCCTTGCCGCTGCAAATGAACTTCGGGAGAACCTAACACAAGATACACGAATTACAATAATTGATAAAAAAGACTGGTTCATGATGGACCTAGTCAAACTCTGGATAATTAACGGAACAAGAGAGTTTGAACTTTCTAAAAGACCACTGGAAAATGTTACCAAGAAAGGTATAGAGTTTGTAAATGAAGATGTTGTAAAAATAGATCCTGTAAACAGATCAGTTCGAACAAAGTATAGGCAATTTCATTATGATTATTTGATAATAGCACTAGGTGTAGAGCTTGCACCAGATCAAATTCCGGGCTTGAAGGAAAATGGTTTTATCCTTTATGACATCAATGATGTTCCAAAAATCAGAGATACGCTAAGGCAGATGAAATCAGGTAAAATTGTAATGGCAATCACTGGCCTTCCATACAAATGTCCGCCTGCACCATTTGAGGCTGCACTTTTAATCAGATCTGTCCTTGAAGAAACAGGAGCAAGTGATTCTGTACAAATAGATTTCTACAGCCCAACTCCGATCACGCTTCCAGCAGGAGGTCCACAAGTAAGTGAAGAAATATTTCAAATTCTAAAATCAAAGAAAATAGAATTTCTGGGAAATCATAAAACTATTGCAGTTGAACCAAATAAAATAAAATTTGAAAATGATGAGGCAAGCTTTGACATTTTAATTTCTGTTCCTCCTCACAAGGTTCCCTCAGTTGTAATAGAGTCTGGTTTTGCAGAAAATGGAAAGTTTGTGGTAGTCGATAAAACTTGCAAGACAAAACATGATCGTGTATACGCAATAGGCGATGTAAACCAAATAATGGTAACAGACAAAATTACTGTACCAAAGGCAGGGATCTTTGCTGAGGCCGAGGGAGTAACTGTTGCAAGAAATATCATTTCTCAGATAAAAAATGAACTAGAAAACACAGTCTTTGATGGAAAAGGTGGATGTTTTCTTGAAACTGGCAAGGGAACTGCAGGATATCTTCAAGTTGACATGTTTGCAACTCCCGATCCTCTAACACAACTAAAATCTACATCAACAGAACATTTTGCAGAAAAAGAAAAATTTGAACAAGAAAGACTGAAAAAATGGCTCTAGGTTACAACACACAAATTTCTTGACATCGATTTAATCCTACAATTTAATAATTTCAACAATAGCCAGCACCTTGAGGGGCCGTAGTCTAGCTTGGTATGATACTAGCCTGGGGTGCTAGAGGTCGCCGGTTCAAGTCCGGCCGGCCCCACCATTGTACAAAAATAGTTGTGTGCACAAATAATCAAGATAAACAATACATGAAAATATCATATGTGATAAATCCAGATTTGAAACCAAAAGAGGTATCTGCACTCTTTGTTAGTTCAGGTATACGAAGGCCTGTCAAAAATATTGACAGAATCAAGCGCATGATTAAAAATGCAAATCTTACAATATGTGCAAAAGATGGAAAAACTCTAGTCGGAATACTTCGTGCTGTAACTGACTTTAGCTACTGTTGCTATGTATCCGATCTGGCTGTAGACAAAAAATACCAACATCTTGGAATTGGAAAAAAACTACTCAAGACTGCACAAAAATCGCTTGGCAACGAAGTGATGATACTTTTGTTATCTGCACCCGAAGCAGATTCGTTTTACTCACATATTGGAATGGAAAACATACAAAACGCCTGGAAAATTGCTCGAAAGAGGTAATCGTCTCATGATGTATGCATTGTCTGCATAAGCAAATTTTGTCATAATTTCCAATCTACTTGCTAACGTCAAGTTGTCAAGCTTATTTTTTGTAGAATTGTGGTTGTAACCAGGCCATGGGAAAGCGAAAATTCACTATTGACCTTGGCAACGAGAAAATTGAGGTAGAAGGACACATGCACAAGAATGTCGCAATCAAGTACCTCATGAAAAGACGAAGATCCCTGCTTATGACAAGGGACAAAGAAAAGGTAGAAAAACTCTTCACAGATGTGCCAAAGACAATCTCAATAGTGGGTAGCCACTTGATCAAATCTTACAAGATAAACTGGGAAAGAGAAGGAACAACAGAATTTGAGGGTTCTAGATTTGTCTTTACCTTGACTGAACTACCTGACAAATCAGTACATACCGTTGCAAATTAATTTCCCATAAGTGCTTTTTTTGAAAGCAAACAAATTTTCTTACAATGTGGATTTTATACTTGAATTATAGCTTGGAAATCCCAGTACATCCTGGTATGCTTTTGGAATCATAAATTTTGATTGAAGCAAAAGATCACTTGCAGCAGAGTCCAGAACATATGTGACTGCCCAGTCATCTTCACTTCTAATTGATCTACCAAACCCCTGTAGGAGTTTTGTCAATGTCTGTGACTTGTACCATAACGGGAATTTTTTCATCTTGTCTTTTGTTCGCTTTTCACTTAGGTTTGGATATGGCACCTTTGCTATTATCTGAAACCTTGACAGGTCATCTTTTAGGTCAACTCCTTCCCACAATGATGATGATAGTAATACACCGTCCTCATCAAAAGAATGCTCTTGCAGTACCTCATCTTGGGTCATGCCGTTCTCATTTTTACTATGACATATCCTAATTCGTTGTCTATTTTTCTCAGATAGATTGTTTCTTATGTCAAAACATCGCTTCTCTGAAGAAGTAAGTATCAATCCTCTTTCGGTGCTATGTTGAGACAAGATCTCATCAATTTTGTTAATTACGGCAAGCTCATCATCTTTACTTGAAGAGTAGCTGAGTTTTTTTGTATTAAGAAAATTAATTCTTCTCCTGTCTGGGGGAAACGGAGATCTTGGAGTATCCACAAATCCAACCTTAGATGGATCAAGGCCTGTATTTTCACAAAAACTATCTTTGTCTATTGTCGCCGACATGAAAACTTGATTCTCAATATCAAAGAAGGTCTTGACATATTTTGAAATATCAAGTGGCTTGACCGAAACTGATCTGAAATTTCCTCGTTCGTCGTTGAATGGATCATTTACAACAAAATTATTTTTGTTTAAGAATATTTCTGCATGAGCGTTTGCCATTTTTTCATATCTTGATTCTAATTTTGCAAGTAAGGCATAGTCTGGGTTTAGAATAAATGCTCTACTGTCTAGTAATTCCTTTATCTGTTCTGAATATGATCTTGCCATGTCATCAAGCAATTTTGCTACCATGTTCATCTCTGTCAGATCGTATGGTTTTTCATCAATGTGGCATTCAGAAAGATATGCGTTGTAAATATCGACACCAATGAATTGTATGATCTGATCTTCTACCTTATGTGCCTCATCAAAAATTGCAATTGGTTTTGAAACATATTCTGCATAGGCCTTTCTATTGAACTTCATCAGCTGAAAATATGCTGCATAGTTCCAGATTGAATGAGGCGAAGTTAGTGCACGATATTTTTGCTCATAGTAATAACATGAATCCTTGGTGTCATCATGGGGCTCTCCAAGTTTTGGCTTGAACTGGCAGGACTCCTTGACTTTTTTGCCATTTTTCATTGTTGTCTCTTCACATAGGCCTTTTTCACAAGTGAGGCCTTTCTGCATTGCACTTTTTGTATCTGATTTGAGTATTGATTCTTGGTCCATCAATTTGAGACAGGCAAAATTTGACTTGCCTTTTACTGGCATGAGAAATTTCAAGTCCTTTGAATATTGGTCCTGCAATTGCTTGGAAGCAGTAACTATGAAAGAGCTACCAAAATATCTTGCAAGAGTTGCAGCAATAAGCGATTTTCCAACTCCGGTTGGTGCCGATAAAATGATTGTCTTGTATCCTGATTTGATTTTTTCTTCTATTCCCTGTATGATCTCTTTTTGTATTTCTCTTGGTTTGAATCCCTCTGGAAAGTGCTCAAGAATAGTAGTCATATTGATTCAAGATAATTTATCATTCAAAAACTACCTACTTAATTCCTTGTTTTGATTTCTGATGCTTTCAAGGTAAGAACATATCATATTATTTTTAATTAAAATTTTTTCAAGAAATTAATTATTGCAACCAGATACAATTATTCGGTAGCTATTTTTATCAAATCAGCAATTTGTTTGCCTTTTCCTTGAGAGATTCCAGATATTCCTCCAGTCAAACTTTCAGTTGCAATACCCTTTTTCCCAAATACTTGCACGGCATTCAGTGAAGTATAACCTGCCATGCAAACAAGCAATGATTTGTGAGATCCTTCAAGAGCTTTGTTCAAATCTTCAGGAATTTGTTGTGCCATTAACAATCGTTCTGCGTCTCTTGCCTTTGGTACGATGATCTTACTCTTGTCAATACCCAGAGTTTTCGCAAGCAATTCTATTCCTTCCTCACGTGGAGTATACTGTGTGTGAATCCAAATTACTTTGTCATAGTCACCTACGCTTGATACAGCTTCTTCCAAGGAAACCTGTGTTCGACTTTGCTTCTTTGCCATCGATTCCAGATTCTTTTTGTACTTTTGTATTCCATCAGCAACTATTACAACAAACTTTCCGCCAACACCGCCAAAGTTTGCCATCTGCATCACTGCATATAGTGCAAGTGCACTGCTTTCTCCCATATCATGACCTTTGTCTACAAAGAATTTTAGCAAACGCTTTGCCTGCTCAAAATCCACTTCATGCTGTCCAGCATATTGTTGGGGTTCGTAAAACTTGAGCCCTTCTGCCTTGCTTTTTGTTCTAATTCCTGCAACATCCTGGGCTGCAATAGGAAATACTACGTGTATTGCTTTCTTACCATATTTTTCAGACATGTATCTGCTCAATCCACCAGATGTTCCACCTGTACCAAATGTGCAGACAATTCTAAAGTCTTCAAGAGAAAGTTCTTTTTCATGTAATTGTTGATCTATCTCTGCTGCAGTAACAGTTCTATGAATCTCAATGTTTGATTCGTTATCATATTGTTCTGGGCAGTAGCAGTTGTAGATCTTTGCAAGAAGCTTTGCCAAGTTTATGATATCTTGTTTAGCTAACAGTTCATGAGCCTCAGTTATTGCATTTTCAAAAATGGTTGGATCAAATCCAAGTTCAGATAATTGTGATTTAATGTTGGCAGCAGTTGCTTTTGCAGCCAAAACATTTGGACTGTCTTTCATTCCTGGAGCTGGGCATATGTCCATGTCAAGATTTATGATGCGAATTTTCTCATTTCGTAATTCCTCAAACACTCCATCCTGCAGTTTTCTTGAGACTAGGGCAACTACATCTAGTCCAATTTTAGATAATTGTCCAAGTGCGATTCCAAAGTTACCTGAAGTAGCTTCGAATATTGTCTGTCCACTTTTCAGTTTGCCTGTAGCAATAGCATCATGGATTATGTTGACTGCAGGCCTTACCTTAATCGAGCCTGCAAGCAAGTTAGAATCAAACTTGCCAAAAATTTTCAGAT
The DNA here is from genome assembly GCA_013288545.1 of Nitrososphaerota archaeon. GTDB lineage: Archaea > Thermoproteota > Nitrososphaeria > Nitrososphaerales > Nitrosopumilaceae > Nitrosotalea. The sequence continues at coordinate 115,317 of JABDBR010000001.1, forward strand.
CTTTATCATCTAAATTTATGTTAAATTCTTTTTTTGCACATTCCTTCAAATCTTGTGTGATATCAGTCAATGGTGTTGCATTAACCACTTTGGTTCCATTTTTTTCTAGATGGGGAATCTTACTCCAGATCTCTCTTTCAAAACGCTCAAGTAAATTACTGTCAATTTTGGTTCCATTTTGTTCCATTTTACCTTCAGAGCTTGATGGATAAAATGACCTTATAAAATATGCACTAACTTTCTTTAGGTGTTTTAGGGGCCCAAAGCAGGAAAATCTCCTCATCCAATCTTGTCAAATTTTTGAAGACTCTTCCATAGGTACCATGTTGCAACGCTTCTGTATGGTCTCCATCTATCGCCAAACTTTTCAGTCTCCTTGGGTTTTGGTAGCTCTTTTAATGAAAATGCCATCTGGACGCCTTTTCTCAAACCAAGATCTCCTACAGGAAATACATCCATTCTCCCAAGTGAAAAAATCAAAAACATCTCAGCTGTCCATCTTCCAATGCCCTTTACCTGCGTAAGTTGTGTTATCACATCCTCATCACTCATCTTTGGTAATTTTTTGATCTCAAGAATACCTTCTTCAACTTGCTTTGAGAGGTCTTTGAGATAGTCTATCTTCATTCCTGACAGCCCTACAGAACGCAATTTTGTTTTGCGTGTAGACAAAATGTCAGTAGAGGTGGGAAAATCAGGATAAAGCGCCTTGAATCTAGAAAATATTGCCTCAGCTGCACTTGTTGCTAGCTGCTGTGATATTATAGATTCAACCAGCACTGCAAAATAGTGGTTATGTTTTTTTAACTTGAATTCTCCAACACGAGCAATTATCTTTCCTAGTATTGCATCATTTCTAAGAAAGATGACACCCTCATGAGTTTTCATTTCTAATTAGGCTCTGGATGTATGGTAACTATGGCATTTTTTATCTGATTTTTAATTTTATCTTCTATATCTGAAACAATATCATGTACCTCTTCTATGGTGAGATCTTTTTCAAATGAACAATCAATGTCAACCTTGAATATATCCTGCAGGTGTAATGTTATCACCCTGCCAATTTTTTTCACCTTGGGATATTCCTTTATGATGTTTGTCACCTGTTCCTCTATTGTTATGTCTTCTACCGGAGTGCTCTCTGGAATTGAAATATATGGTTCAAGATGAATAGTAATGTGATTTACATCTGCAACAGATTTTTTTATTTGAGATTCTATTTCATCTGACACACGGTGTGCATCTTCAAGTGACATGTTTCGGTCAACCATCACATGCAAGCTTATGAAAACACCATTCTCTGCAGTAAAGGAGCTTACATTGTGGATCTCTTTTACTCCTTGAACTGAAGTTGCAACTTTGTTTATGATGTAATCAGCAGGTACATCCTTCCAGGTAGGTTCAAAGTGGATGGTGACATTGGAATTTGCAATCGCATTTTTAATGTTCTTTTCTACATTGGCACTAATTTTGTGGGCTTCCTCAAAACTTGATGCAGCGCTTAACGATATTGTAATTTCTGTAAAAATATCACTACCAGATCTTCGTATCTGGACAGATTCTGTCTTCATTACTCCTGCAGTGTTACTCACAATATCACGTACTCTTTTGACCATGTTTGCAGGTACAGCATCAGTAAGCTCAAGACCGCTCTTGTGGATTAGCTTCAGGCTCAGTGCAGCAAGCAGGCCTCCAAGGATGAGTGCTGCAATATTGTCACCCTGGTAGAATCCCATGATTACAAACACAATTCCTACCAAGGCAACTGAAGTGGCACCCATGTCCATGAGGGCATGGTACAAGTCCACTCTAAGCGTAGAGCCGTCTGTTTTCTCAAGGGCCCTTCTCAGAATTGCTATTCTAAAGAAGATAGACCCCAGGGTATACACTGCTGCTATTATTGCAAGAATTCCAGGCACGACCAGAGGTTTTGGTTCCTGGAATCTTGATACTGACTCGTAAACAAAAAACAATGAAATTACAAGAATTATGATTCCTGCAACAAAACTTCCCATCGTCTCAATTTTTCCATGACCATAGGTGTGTTCCCTGTCCGGTGGTTTTGTAGACCATTTTGCTGCAACAAGCAAGACTACAGTTACGATAGAATCCAGTATTGCATGAACACTGTCTGTGATAAGGGCAAGACTGTTGGAAGAAACTCCAATCAAAAACTCTACTGCAAAGGCAGAAAGTATTACTGCAAGTGAAATTTTTAGTGCATTAGTCTTGATATCTTGCAAGCTCAACTCTTGTCCAACCCCAACATCTTTAATATCTCATCAAAATTTTCTCTTGACTGGTCATGCTTGTATTTTTTCAGAGGGCCTATCATTTTTTTCTTGTTTGGTATCTTTATAATATTTTTAACAATACTTGAAAGAGCAGATCCTATGAATATTGATTGAGTGGCAGATGTAACATTTGAAGTTCTTCTGTTTGTACTGGAACTTTCAAAATCAATTATGCATGGAGATTTTCCTACAATCACATGCTTGTGGATGTAGCTTAGCTCTCCGTGATCAAGATGAATTGTATCAAGAGTGTGACAATCTTCGAGTACTTGCCTTACAACAGATTTTAGCTTTGCAGCACTTCTTCTACCCTTTAGATCTTTTACCCAGTCAGTTATTTTTTTACCCTCCACATATTCCATTATCAAGAAATTTTTGCTGCTGTCTACAAGTTTTGGACCCACACCTGACTTGTTTGCAATGCCTAGAAGTTTTGCCTCGCTTTTCATCTCTTGTCTGCTGGAATCTATTCTACGAATCTTGAGGGCTACATCTTTTTTGCCAAGTCGTGACAGTACCACAACTCCAACATAGCCTTTGCCAAGTACGGAGATATTGTTCAGAGTTGTCTCACCCTGAAATGAGACACCCGTAATTCCAAGTTTTTTAAGCTCGGCATGTCTTTTGACAAGTTCGCCCTTTGTAGCCTTGGGGTATCCTAGTATGAGAGAATATGGTTCTTTGACAAGCTTACTTGCTGGAACCAAAGATGAGTTCATTGGTAGAGGTTAACTCAGCCAGAGCCTTTTTAATGGATTTGCTTGTCACCTGATTGCCCCCTAGTACCCTAAGACTGCGCTTCATGTCTGGGATTATTCCACTAGGAATGCCTGCTTTTGACAGATTTTTCTTCAAAATGGACTGTAAGAATTTTTTTGCTTCATAAAGCTCTCTTTGCTGCAAGGACAAGATCCTTCCATCATCATCAACCCATGTTAGCTTGTTCTTGGAATTTCGCAAAATAAAGCTCTCTGATTCTGATTTTCTAAATACATCAGGGCCATTTTTGACCATGGATTTTTCAATTGTAGTCGAGTGCACAAGAAAAAGCATTGCAGCTTCTGATTTTTCATCTGTTGTTGCACCCTTGCGCAATACATGAAATCCCCCAAGTTCAAGTTGACCTGAAAGAGCAGTTGCTCCCCTTTTTACCTGCCCCCAAATTATGTCAGGACTTCTAGATTTGTAATCAAACTTGACAACTAGGACATTTTGTAGGTTCTTTGTATCTGGGATTGGTTTTTTTCCATTGAAAAATACCAATGATGGTTTTTTCAGGTATACCCTTGCTGCAAGTATGAACTTGCCAAAGTTTTGTGCAGAAATTGCAGTGCCAAGGTTTCTGTTGCTATCAATCGGGTCTATCAATACTAATGCAGTCTCAAATTTTTTTGTGGGACTTCCTATCACTTGTCCTTGGGCAAAGTTTGCAGCAGCTTCTAAAACTTTCATGAAACTGCCATAATGATAAATCAAAACTTCGGAAACATATCCACCAAATCCCTCCTTGGCTATTTCTGCACCATAGATGTCAATTCCTCTTAGAAACTTTTTGAGTAATCTCACCTCATTCTTTTTTTGCTCATCTAGTTGTTCCAGTATGAATCTAGTGTGAAATGATGACCTGTCAGCTGCACTCTTCCACTGACCTTTTTCTACATCATAGCAAGGAACAACATTTACTTTGGTGCCTTCAACTACTGCCTCAACGTATGGATGCTCCGAGTATCTAACATAAGGATGAAATTTTTTCATGGATGCAAATCCGATCTCTCTGCCAATATTTTCAAATTGTTTCTCGTCTGTCTCTTTTTTCATCTTTACAAAGATGTCAAGATCTAACTTGCCCTTGAGCCAGGTCCCCTTTGCAAAAGACCCGCCAAGCTCAACAGAGACAACATCTGGATGTTTTGTAGCTTCTTTTTTTACCAAGCCAAGCAACTTTTCTGCAAGTGCTCCAATTTTTTCTTGTTCCTGTCTTGCAGGAATTGATATCTTTCTTGCCTGTTCCAAAACGTTACTCATTGAGCTAAAACCACCTGTAAATCAGAGTATATCGGGCCATTAGGGGTTAAGATGCTTTGCTTGAACTTTAACTCTGTCATGATATACTTGCCCAAATCAATTTTCTTGAATTTTTCAATTATATTTGAAATGTCATCTGCCCTAATTTTGATTCTAAATATTGTCAGGTGTGCCTTGAAGGGTTTGTCTGACTTGAATCCAAGTGGCCCAAGTTTTTTTTCTACCTGTGATGCAAGCTCTACTAGTTGCCTTGATGATGTATCATCTACTCCAATCCATACCACTCGCGGAGATCTTGGATTTGGAAATGCACCAACATGTGTAAACCTGACTTCGATTGGCTTGAATGAAATTGTACACAAGGCTTTTTTTACATTTTCTGCAGCCTCTTCTGATATCTCTCCCAAAAACAATAATGTAAAGTGCATATTTTTTTTGTTTACAGGAGTTGCCTTTATCTTAAATTCAGATTGGATCTTGGCTATTGCATCCAGTATGTTGTAATCTTGAATCTCTACTGCAACAAAAGCACGCATTAGTGAAATTCAGATTATGGCATCTATAATGATTTTCGGTAGATTGATAGACTAGAGGATGAAATTTGTGAGTGTGAAGCTAATCGTATGTCTTACAGGAATGCCCGGTGCAGGAAAAACCACAATAGCTGAGGGCCTAAAATCAAAAGGGTTTGATAAAATTACAATGGGAGATGCAGTACGAGCAGAGGCAACAAGAAGAAAGATAGAACCAACAGGGGCAAATCTTGGAAATCTTATGATTGAGATTCGAGAAAAAAATGGCCCAGGTGCAGTGGCAGAGCTCATAAAAGATGGCATCCAAAATTCCAAGTCTGATGTTGTACTTGTAGATGGAGTACGATCACTTGCAGAAGTTAATGTCTTGAAAAAAATTGGTACAGTCAAAGTTCTTGCAATCCATGCATCTGGTGATACAAGATACAAGTTTCTAACAGGGCGTGGCAGGTCAGATGCACCCTCTGATCGTGAAGATTTTACAAAAAGGGATACAAGGGAAATTGGAGTTGGCATGAGCGAATCAATTGCACTTGCAGACGAAACCATATCCAACAACAACATGACAATTGAAGAACTGGTTGGCACTGCGTATAACGTCATAAAAGGCTGGATGACTTGAAGATTCCAAAAGTTGCATGCAAGATTGAGGTCTATGCAGCAGTAAACCCATCTGAAGATCCAGACAAGGTAAGGCTTGCAGTATCCAAAGTTATACTAGAAACAGATTACCAGTACAAGGAAGGAAGCATCAAGGCAATATCACATGAATTAGAATCAATTTCAAAGATACAGGAGACAATCAAAAAGCATCGAAGCAACCGGGTTTACCGAAGGCAGATGCGATACAATACAAAAGGTGACACTACCTGGTTCTATCTTAACAAGCAGGCAGCATTTGTCGATGTTATTGCAATATGCGAAGAGGCAGAAGAGTCTGCAATGGGTCCAATCAAGGTGATACTTCATTCCAAGGATCTTGATAAAATAATGGACTGGCTTGCCCCTGAAGACAGGGAAATAACTGGATAAATTTTATCACACTTGCTCAACTAGTGTGAATTTGTGCTTTTTTATTAACACCTCAAGACATGCAATCACTTGATAGGAAAATTGATCATTATTGGAATTGTAATAGCTACATTAGTCATCTTGATACCAAATTCATCAAAATTATTCCAGAGTGTGCCATCACTTGATACAGTAAAGGACAAAATTGATCAGGTCACAAGTGACAAGGGAGTCATCAATGCATCAAAGTCAGCTATCAAAGATATCAGCATGGGTGGAAGACTATTAGTAAATTCTACAGAGTCAAATAATGCTCCGACTTCAGTTTACCAACTTGCCCCACAGTATGTAACACAACAAAACTATACTGGGCAAGTTTTTGAAAAATCAGGAAACACATGCCAGATCTCTGTTCCTGCCCTGGCACAAACGATAAACGGAAAAAAGCAACTAACCGGAATAGTTCAGCTTGATCAATGTCCAGAAAAAATAGGCGATCCAGTCCAAGTGATACAATTAACAGCAAAACCAAATTCCCCTCCGGTCAATGTCACAAACGGTCTTGTCATTTCTCCTTATTCTAGCAATGATGGTACAAGTACAACAGTATCTCCAACTCTACCATCATACTACAATACAGTCCAGCTTAGTACAGTAAATCAAGGGAATAATGCCATGCTAAACTTTGATGATTCATCTGGCCAGACAAGGTCAGTTACAGTTACAATGAAGAACAGTGACACCATATTATTCACTGGAACATTTTATTCTTCAAAGTTCACGGCTGAAGTAAAAGATGTTCCAAACACGCCACACATCATAGAAATGACAATAGACAATGCAGTTTACGGAATATTGCATGCATCTGCATATGCTCCATCTAATGCACAAAACTCTACCATAACTGGAATACTTTCAAAATAGATACGAAGTAGATTTTGTTGCATTTGATTTAGAATTTTATAAGAACATGAAAAGGGTGTAATGGCGTGACCCTGTATAGGCTAAAGCATTCTCTTGCCATTCGTACAAACACATTGTACTTGACTATGTACAGTTTTTCGCAGGGTCACGCAAATTCATTTGTCATAATTTGCATCTTTCCGCATTGTTTTGTATATGTTCTCATCTTATTTAATAATTAGTGTGATTTATTTCATGAATTAATTATATTCTGTATAAATTATTGTTACTATACCCCAAATAATGTGGGTTTTGTCTCATCATTGTGGAATTAATCTGAAAACTAGGAGATTTTCTAGAAATGTGATATTATTCCAACAAGTTCAGGGAGGGCTTTTGCAGCAGATACCCCAAGGGAGAAGTCCATGCTTGATGACATGTGGGTCTGCTCTACATTTACCTCAATCATTGTTGCACCATTCTGTTTTGCATATACAGGCAATAGGTTTGCAGGGGAAACAGCAAGTGAAGTTCCAACAACAATCATTGCATCACAAGAGCTTGCCTGCATCATTGCAGACTCCCACACATCCTGGGGAAGTGCTTCTCCAAACCAGACAACATCAGGCCGTAAAATATTTCCACATTTGCAAAGTGGTGGAAGCTGCGAAAATCCAGATGTTATTTTATTTTTAAAATCACAGACGGTACACTTGATTGTAATTATACTACCATGTAATTCGTATACACTAGAGCTTCCAGCTCTTTGGTGTAGCCCGTCAATGTTTTGTGTAAGAACAGAAACTTTCTTGTACTTTTCAAGCTCTGCAATTGCGACATGTCCAGGATTTGGACTAGCATTCAAGATGTTCTGTCTTCTTTCCTCATACCACTCCCATACAAGTTTTGGATCTTCATAGAATGCATCTATTGTTGCAAGCTTCATTGGGTCATACTTTCTCCACAGTCCATCTTTTCCACGAAATGTTGGAATTCCACTCTCCTGGGAAATTCCAGCACCTGTAACAAATACAATTTTTTCTGCCTTTCTTAATTTATCAGATATGGTATCCCACATTTTCACTTGATGTCTATCTCTAAGAGATCCCTTGCAGCAGTAACGGAACCATGAATTGTCTTTGCCTCGCTTACAAGCTCGGCCACATCTTCATATCTTGCAGAAAAGTGTGTCAGGATCAAATTTGAGACACCTGCCTTTTTGGCAAGCTCAGCTGCTTCCTTTGCAGTAGAGTGATAGTTGTCTTTTGCCTTGTCTCGTAATGTATCTGAATAAGTAGAATCAAATGTCATGTAATTGCAACCTTTGAAAAATTCTGCAAGTTTTTCAGTAGGCCTTGTATCCCCTGATATGCCAATCTTGATGCCTTGTCTTTTTTCTCCCATCACATCTGAAGGTCTCACAAGTTTCCCATCTACAGTAACCTCCTTGTCACTTTGTAACTCATGCCAGAGCTTTCCCTCTGGGATGCCAAGCGACTTGGCCTTGTCTGGATAAAACTTGCCAGGCTTGTCTTTTTCTGCAAAGAGGTACGAATAGGCAGGAATAGAGTGCTCTGCCTCACATACATGCACGCTATACCCAGAATCATCAAAGACCAGTCCTTCCTTTATCCTAGTTATCCTGACAGGAAATGTAAGACCAAAATTTAGTATCTTCAAGTTTGCTGCAATAAATTCCTCGATTCCTGTTGGGCCATAGATGTCAACAGATTCTGTCCTGTTCTGCAGTGACATGGTTTGTAATAATCCAAGTATTCCAACGCAATGGTCTCCATGCAAATGTGTCACAAAGATCTTGATCTTTTTGTTCCAGCCAAGCTTTGCCTTTTGGAATGCAATCTGCGCGCCCTCTCCTGCATCGAACATCAAAATTTCCCTGTCAAGCACAAGGCAGATGCATGTCATGCCACGCTCTGCAGTTGGCTGCGCTGCCGATGTTCCCAAAAATACTAGTTTCATGATACTGCAATCACTCTTGTCAGGCTCTTATGCCTGTAAATCTCGTATTTCTTTGCTTTGCTCATCTTTTCCACTTCAAGACCTTTCTTGTATACCATTACAAGTTTTTTTCTTTTTGGTATGATGGATACAAAATCCTTGATCAATTTTTTTGGGGATACAGATGCCCTTGATGATATTCCATATGGCAGGTCAGTCACAATCGCATTTGATTTGATATTTAGCATCTCTTCGTAGCCAGAGTTTATCACTTTGGAGTCAAACCCATTTGCAGCAAGATTCTTTGTTGTTATGTTACACATTATTTTATCAAAATCAATTCCAACAGACTTTATTCCCATGGATTCTGCTTCAAGCAAGATTGTGCCTGTACCGCAGAATGGATCACAGAGTGTTTTTCCTTCCTTTAGATTTGACAAATTCACAATGCACCTGCTGAGTTTCATGTCAAGCTCATGCGGGTGCTTGATTATCTTTGTTGGAAGCTTTTGTGTAATCTGGCGGTCAGAATATCCAAGATATTTTTTCGAATCTGTGATGATGAGGTATACTGTAAGCTTGGGGTCTGAGAGTGACACCTTTGCGCCCCATCTTCTTGAGAGTATTCCTCCTGCTTGCCTTTCAAGTGCAGATGAGCCAATGTTTTTTGATGACAAGTTTATTGTTCTGCATACAAATGATGCAGGCTTGTGTATGTCAAAGTCAATTTTTGTGATATCATCAAATGTGCCTGCAATTTGTCCTGAATATCTTGCAAATGTTGCCCTGTTTGCAATTTTGTACCATGGAACTTTGGATGATATCATGACAAGCCTTGGCTCTGATTTTACATTTACTTTGGCATCATAGCTTTTCGATATTGAAATTATTTCATCTCTTGCAAGGTCTTCGTATTGGCTTTGCAATACAAAAAAGCTTGACATTCAGGTTATTGCCTTTGCAATTATTGGCGATACGTCAACTGTAGATGTCTTGCCAGGTATTGTATTTGCACTAATTATCTTTGTAACTCCAGCTTTTATGATATTTTTTTCTGCATCTCCAATCAGTAAAGCATGTGTACAACAGGCATAGACCTTGCCGCTTTTTTGTTTCTTTAAAAATTCTGCAGCCTTGACAATGCTGCCACCAGTGCTTATCATGTCATCAACTAGTATGATGTCTCTTCCCTTGACTCCATCAAGGCCCTTTGACTTTATTGTTACGTTTCCAGTTTTTCGGTCCCTCTGCTTTTCTAGTGCGGTATAATCAACGCCAAGAAACTTTGCAAAATTTCTTGCCCTCTCAACTCCTCCCTTGTCAGGTGAGACCACAAGAGGATCATGAAGAGCCATTTTCTTGAAATGTTTTGCAAGCTCTTCAACTGCACTGATATTTTTTGCAGGAATGGTAAAGTGTTCTAGTGCAGTAGTGCTGTGTATGTCGACTATGAATACCTTTGATGCACCTGCTGCCTTGAGAAATCTTGCAACAAGTTTTATTGTAATTACCTCGCCTGGAAGAAATTGCCTGTCTTGTCTTGCATATCCCATGTATGGTAATACCACATACACTTGAGAGGAAAATGTCCTTGCCTGTGATGTAATTGCCAAGCAACGAAGCAGGTTAGAGTCAACTGGTGGATAGATTGATTGTACTACCAGTATCTTTCCACTTGGGTTTCCTTTTAGTGTAATTTTGCTTTCTCCGTCTGGGAATATACGCAGTTCGCAGCCGATAAATTTTGATTTTAGTCTAGTGGCAATCTTTCTTGCCAGTTGTTCTGAAGACGGGCCCCCAATAACTGTAAAATCAGTCATCAATCAAATCGAGCCTTGGGCTATTCTTAAGTTTTGAGGGATTGGGTAAGGAATTTGAATCCGTATTACAATAAGCATATTCCAGAGTTTTAACATGATTGTTCTTAGCATATACAACAAAGTGTAATCGTCACAATCAAAATCTTAACTCTTAATTTTGCGTCATTTTTTAGGAACAAATTTTGACGCAGTGCGTCATTTTTCGCGTCTTAAATCATGCAAAACTTGAAGACATGTTTAAAGTGGAATATTGTTAGTTGATATATGTATGAGATTGGTCTCATTTCTTCCAAGTGCAACTGAAATATTATACGAACTAGGAGTTGGAGACGATGTATTGGCAGTTACACATGAATGCAATTACCCTGCAGAAGCCAAGACAAAGCCAAGAGTGATTCATTCTTCCTTTGATCCACAAAAAATGTCCAGCCAAGAAATTGACAACAAAGTAACAGAACTAGTCAATTCAGGAAAAGACATCTATATCTTGGATGAGCAAGTTCTAAAAAAAGCAAACCCAGATCTGATTATATCACAAGGAATATGCGAAGTATGCTCGCCATATACTAGAGAAATAGACAAAGCAGTAACATTGCTTGGAGGCAAACCACAAGTGCTTGTCCTGGATCCAAAAAACCTTGACGAGATATTACAAAATGTAATTCAAGTGGGAGATAGGGTAGCAAAGCAAGAAAAGGCAAAGGACTTTGTCATAAAACTACGGAAACGAATTGATCACATTAAAGACATTCCAAAAATTTCAAGACCTAAGGTTCTCTGCATAGAATGGCTTGATCCGCTATTCTCAGCAGGTCACTGGGTTCCTCAAATGGTCGAAATTGCAGGGGGCATAAACGGAATAAGTTCAACTGGAGAAAAATCAAGAAGAATGCAGATTGATGAGATGGCAAAGTTTGATCCTGATATTATAATATTGATGCCGTGTGGATTTGACGTAAGCAGAACAATTCTTGAATACGAAAAATTGCTTGAAAATAAAAGCTGGAGAAAAATCAAGGCAGTAAATAGGGGAGAGGTTTATGCAGTAAATGCAAACGAATACTTTAGCAAGCCTGGTCCAAGAACTATATCAGGCCTTGAAATTCTAGCCAAAATAATTCATCCTGATACATTTAGGGATCTTCAAGTACCAAAACAATCCATCCAAAAAATTGATTCTGAATAATAAATTGGCTGCATCCTCAAGGGTAGCGATATGAGGATGCAAGCTAATTATTGATAATGCTCCCAAACTTGATTTATTTAATCGAGATCTAACTTTTACTTTCTTATTCTAAAATCCTAGAATTACCTACTGGACTAGATCAAAAAAGTTCGCATCAGTATTTGCAGGAATCAACTCTATAGCACAAAAAATTTCAAATTAGGCCAAAAAACCACTAATCCCATGGACCTAGTTTTTTCTGATATTCATGCAGATCTGAATGCACTAGATTTGATAATCAAGACTGTATCAAGCGATGAGTTTGTACAAAAGTACGGCTTTTTTTCACGAATCATAAATCTAGGTGACTTGCTTGAGCGTGGCATATATCCAAAGCAAGTCATATCAAAACTTCGATCACTTGAAAAAAACTATCCGATATTTTCTGTGATAGGCAACCACGATGAAGGATTTTTGAGTGGGAAAAAAGTGAGTGCCAGTTCTTTTGAAAGTATGGATGCACACGAAAGGCTTGGTGTTGAAGACCTATCATTTTTCAAGCAGAATAAAGATGGGACATTTGGCAATCAAGAGTTCATTGACACAAAAAATGGCCTCTTCTGTATTCATGGAGGGCCGTTGGATCCCAAGAAAATAACCCCAAAAAATGCTGATGGTGATGCCTGGCTCTATCAAAGAAATTGGCAACGACTCACAGACGAGGGTTTTGAATTTTTTAGCTATCACGGATATCATTACAAGGCATCCTCTGCTTTTGGGGAGGTGGGAAAACATATCAACAATCACATCATTTTATGTGGGCATCAACACATGGAAGCTGCACTGGTTCACCAAGGCAGTAAAATTCGCGAAATTTATTCTAAACTTGAATCAAAAAAAGAAAAGATTTCAGGACATGTATTGGAAAGTAAAGAAATCGATATCCATCCATCAAGTGATTATCTAATAAGATTGGGTCTTGGCGGGCCTGCAGGTTATTATGGTGTTGGCTCATCTGTACCACATTTTGCCATAATCCAATATGACCCAAAAAAGGTAATACTATTTACAGTAAATCCCTGAGATATCAACAGAAATGATATGAATGGAACTGAGATACTAAGAAATGACCATAGGCAAATACGTAGGCTGGAAAAAATAGTTGCCAGGTGTTATACTAAACTCAATGAGGGCATAGATATTCCATTTTCTGATATTGATATGATGGTTTTAATCATGTCAGAATTTTTAGATGCAGTACATTATGCAAGAGAAGAGGACCAGTATTTTCCATGTGTTGCAAGCTATGATTCACTAAAACAAGAGATCCGAGCATTTATGATTGAACATGAGTTTGGAAGGAGAATAGCTTCAAACATTTCAAAATATTTGCAAAAGTGGAAGTTAGGAGAAAACCAACGGGAGCCTGTTGCAAGATTTCTCAAGACATATGCAGTATACCTTGATGATCATTTAACCAAGGAAGACAAGTTCTTTGATGTTGCAGAAAATCAAGTCCTATCACAAGATGAAGAAAAAATGATGTATGAAGAATTTCGAGCAGTAACTGCAGTTGCAACAAAGCTTGATGAAATGATGAAATCTATGGATTATCTAGAATCCACACCTTGGATGAAGATCTAGTTCTCAAAAACTGATCTTACTCTAGGATATACAGATACTTCATTTTGCTCTGATGTGAGTTTTTGTTGCATATTTTTACATGGAGAACACAATTATTATATATGATCACCATAGTATGATAACTATACATACTAACATGAGTAAAATAGTCAATTTACGTATACATGTAGCTCCTGTAGGCTTTGAAATTGACCGAATTGCAATTCCTGCAAAACAGATGAAAGCAGATAGAGTGTGGTTACTAATGCACGCAGAACCATCAAAGGATCAAGCTCAAGGATATATGGAAAAAATTCGAACTCAGCTAAAAAAAGAAAAGATCGAAGTCCAAGTTGCACATTCCAATAGGTTTGATCTCTTCAAGATCCTCAAAGCATTGCGAGAAATTGTACAAAAAGAAGATGGCAATGACATTTTTGTAAACTGTTCTTCTGGATCAAAGATTCAGGCAATCGCATGTATGATGGCATGTATGATGTTTCAAGGTAAAACAAAACTTACTCCATATTATGCAGAGCCAGAAAGTTACTCTAGCGTAAAAGGAGAACAGCTCTCATCAGGACTTAAATCAGTTGTCAAGTTACCAGCTTATGAAATCCATACCCCAAAACCTGTCTTGGTACAGGCTTTGAAAATAATACAAGAAAATGGCGGTAAAATCACTAAAAAAGAAATGGCAAAGATTGCCTATGAAAAAAAGCTTATCATGGTAAACGCAAGAGAAGAAAATTTTCAACAAGCAAGATTTGCAAGTCTTGATAAAAATATCATACAGCCACTTCTAAACGAGTGGAAGTTTATTGAAGTTGAAAGGGTTGGAAGGACTAGGTGGATTAAAGCAACGCCAGAAGGACTAGGTGCAGTAGAGTTTCTTGGCTAACCACGTGTAGTAAGTTCAGGCTTGAGGGTCCAGGCAATACCCATTGCAACAAATGGCACAGAAATCAATGCAGCTATTTCCAAATAGGTCCTGAACTGCTCAGACTGCTGTGGGCTTGGATTAGACCATATGAAAGGTACAGGTAATGCGGAAGCAAACCAAACAATTGAAAGCATGATGATTACCTTAAGTGCGCTCTTCTTTTTCGGAGTCATACTATAACCTTAGAATAAGGTTCTATTAATTTTATTAGTATAATTATTTAGTGATGATACCGCCGTCTACAGGCAAAATCGCACCTGTTATCCACGAGGAATCATCTGAAACAAGATAAAGTATTGCCTTTGCAACATCTTCTGGCATTCCTATTCTTCCAATTGGGTGTTCTGCTATTGCCATTGCTCTATCAACTTCATTTCCAAGATACGGCTTTGTCATATCGGTTTCCACAATTCCGGGACAGACACAGTTTACACGTATTTTATACTTGGCATATTCTATTGCCCATGCCTTTGTAAGCAAAACCAGTGCTCCTTTTGAAGCAGTATACGCATCTGCTTCAAAATTTTCAAATGATTTTAGTCCAGCGTCTGATGAAACATTGACAATGCAACCATTTGTTTTCATCAAATGGGGTATTGCAGCTTTTGTAAAACGAAACTGTCCAGTTAAATTTACATCAATTATATCATTCCATTCTTCTTCAGAAATTTCATGTAGGGGCTTTACTTTGGGAAAAATGCCTGCATTATTAACAAGAATGTCGATTTTACCAAAAGTTTCAAGAGCATTTTTTACAACATTTTCTACATCTATCTTGTTTCTAATGTCTCCAGAAACTGCTATCACATTTTTCATTTCTCTTGCAGCGTTTTCAAGACTTGTCTTGTCCTTTGATGTGATTACTACATTTGCTCCTTGTTGTGCAAGTAGCATTGCTGTGGCCTTTCCAATTCCTCTACTGCCTCCTGTAACAATTGCAACTTTACCAGAAAGTTTCATCTGTCTCTGATTTAATGCTGTGCCAAATTAGTTTGTCGAAGATTATAGTACTGAATTTTTGAATCTTCAAAAAAACATGTTATAATGATACGGTGATCATGGTTTATACCTGGCTTTATTGAAATATTTTATTGAAATGTTTTGTAAACATGAAAAAATATGTATAAAATAATAAATACCATGATGTATTATAATGAATAATGCAGAAAGATGTAAAATCTACTGCTTAAGAGAGCGTGGCTCCGTAGACGTAAATTGTGAATCCCACTTGAGTGTGGATTGAAAGAGGTAATCTCTGTTTGTCTACGAATAAGGGCCACGCCATTAATTTCAAAATACTATAAAGTAAAAATAATTTTAATTCAAAAGATAATTTTTTAAAATTTAAAGCTTGAGAGATTCCTTTAATCCCTTGTATCTATTTCTGATTGTGACCTCAGTTACTCCTGCAGCTTGGGCAACATCTTTTTGGGTCTTATTCTCTCCGTTCATAACACACGACAAGTATAGTGCAGCAGCTGCAAGTCCCATTGGATCCTTTCCAGCAGAAATCTCAATCTCTGCTGCATCTTTTAGAATCTGCAAAGCTCTTCTTTTTGTCTTTTCACTTAGACCTGCTTTACTTGCAATTCTTGCAACACATTTTATCGGATCAACAACTGGCATCTTCAAATCAAGTTCTCTTAACAATAATCTGTAGCATCTTGCTACATCCTTTCGCTTGATGTTGATTCCATTTGCAACATCAGTAAGTGTTCTTGGAGTTTCAGTATCTCTACATGCTGCATATAGTGCAGCAGCTACAAGTCCTGGAATTGATCTGCCTCTAACAAGACCTTTGTCAAGTGCTTTTCTGTAAATGTAAGCAGTCTTTTCAATTACTGCATCAGATAATGCAAGTTTGTCCTTTAATCTATCAAGTTCACTGAAAGCCTGTCTAAAGTTTCTGTCTACTGGTTCATGGACCTGACTTCTACTATCCCAAGTTCTTAGTCTCTCTATTGTACTCTTCATTGATGCAGAAAGTGGTTTTCCTGATGCATCTTTGTCAGCAGGACCAATTATTGTTGCAAGTCCCATGTCATGCATTGCAAGTGAAGTAGGAGTTCCAGTTCGACTTCGATCTTCATGTTCTTCTTTAGAAAATGATCTCCATTCTGGACCAGATTCTTCTACACGTTCAGTAAGTACAAAACCGCAACCGCCACAAAACATTTCTCCTGTAGTATTATCAGTTACCATTGGACCTTTTCCACAACGAGGACAACGTCCACCTGAACCAAAGGATTCACGAGTCATATAATATCTTATAAGAATTTCGATTAACATAAATAAAAAGGTTTAACTATAAGTATTTGTTCTATAAATCTGTTATTTTATAATTAAAATATGTAAAAATTACTAATTATATTCAATTAATATCAAAATACTGGAATTAGTGTATTGTAATCTATCAAAACAATTTGTTTTTTTGGATGATGATTATGAGGTAATAGTTACTTGGTCTTCTCAGATAATATTTTTTGATTTATTTTTGTAAAATTATTTTTTAAATTTTTTTGAAAAATAATTGTTCAAAAAAATTTATTTTACAAATATTTTATCGACTTAAGCAAAACCTTAAATACATTTGTTTTGAAGAACCCGCATTAAATAAAATGGAACAATGTCCACTTTGTTGTGAATCCCAGGCGTCGAATCAGGCACTGGCCATTCACCTAAAGAAAATCCACCCACAGAGAAATACTGCTATTCAAATAATGCAATAAAACTCTGACGGGGATTAGTCGTAGGATGTATCCAATCGAGGTTATCCACGAATTTTTGGTTTTTATTAAAAATGAAAACTGAGCGTAAGCTGAATTGGTTCATGATATTTTGTCAGCTAAATTTAGTATACTGTTAACCGTATTTCACACCTGAAATTAAAAACCAACTTTATCAGTGGTATCCATGACAACATTTACAAACAATTGGCAAAAACCGCAAACACCAAGCCTTGGTGAGAAGTTTAATGACGTAATAAAACCAAAAGGTGCGCTAAAACCAAGATTAGAAACTGGAATAAAAAGACTCCAGACTCAAATTGGAAAACTTGACGGAATGATTACAAAGCTAAAACAAAGAGATGAAAAATTATTCAAAAGAATCGTGGTTGCAACACAGAACCATGATATGACTACTAGCAAGGTTCTATCAAAAGAATTATCAGAAGTTAGAAAGGTAACAAAGCTATTAGGAAATGCTAGAATTGCTCTAGAACAAATCGAGCTTAGACTAAGCACATTCCATGATCTAGGAGACACAGTGGTAACAATCATGCCAACAATTGGCTTGATGAAGAACCTCAAATCTTCTCTAGTCAAATTCATGCCAGAGGCTGACCGTGAGCTAACTGGAATGACTGAGATGCTAGGTGGTCTTATGACTGACACATTCCACAGTGGCGACTTTGGAATTGACTCCAGTGCTACAAGCGAAGAATCAGAAAAGATTCTCCAAGAAGCTTCAGCAGTTGCAGAGGCAGCAATCAACGACAAACTGCCCTCAATGCCTGTAGATCAGTCTTCCTCAGCCCGTTACGTCTAGTCTAAACTATTGTGTGATAGTTTATAGCGAAAGTATGCCTGGTACAAGATCAGGGATACCACTAGTATAGCTGAGGCAGAAAGAAACATAGCTGCATATCCCAGGAATTTTGTCAGTTCTCCTGTAACAAGTGAGCCTGCAAATATTCCAACTCCTGTTACTGCACTATTTACTCCAAGATATTTTCCTTCAAATCCTTGTGGAATGCTCTTGAAAAATATCACAGAACTAGATGTACTAAAAATTGAGAATGCAATTACCATTAGACAAGATGATGTTATTGTCACTGGAAAACCCAAAGTTCCTACCATGGAGAGTAATGAAATGGCAGGGATCATTACTGCCAAAATTCTGGGTATGTGTGCTAGAATAGTTGATCGTTCTTCTCCAAATCTTGATATTATTTTTGGAGCAATGAAAAATACTAGTAACATGGTTATCATTTGAATAGTGTAATTCAAAAAAACATCAGCATTTGAAAAATTCTGATTTTTCAAAAATGGCGTCCATGCAGTAAAATACATGTTACTTCCAAAATAAAAAAAGAACGATGCTAGATAGAAGATGCCTATCTCATTGCTTATCTTTCCTTTGAATAATGTAATTATGTGCCTGAAGTCATATGCTTCAAGGATCTTTGGAAAAACAAAATGATGGTGACTGATTGAGTAACGTAAACCGTGTAGGGAATGGGCAATACTGCTCCTCTCAAGATGAATGCCATCTCCTCTTACAGATATGCTCAAAACCATGGCTATGCCGCTTGATGCAGCGCATATCAAAAAATATGGTCTTAGATCAAAATAAAAACTTCCAACTGTTCCAATTATCATAGCGACCAACATCCCAAGAGTGCTGATAATTGATGTACGCGCAAATAGCCAACTCCAGAGGTTTTTTTGTACTGATTCCATTACAAGAAGTTGTGTTACTGGACTTCTTGCAACCATGAAGAATCCAAGCACTATTGACAGTCCATAAAGAATGTAAACTGAATTGGTAAAATACATCCCAAGACTGCAAAGCAGTACAAAAAAGAATGAAAGAACAAGTATTGGTCTTTTAGAATGAAACCTGTCAATTATTCTCCCCCAAGCTAATGAACCAATAGCTATTGCTCCATTCTGTAGAGCAGAAATTATAGCTACTTCTCCTATGTCGCCACCCAAAAATATAACATACAATGGAATTACAGTGCTTAGTCCTTGAGCAGTAATCTGGGCTGGTAGCAAATACCACATCCATCGCTTATTTTGAAGCTGCATCGTTCTAGATAATCAGAGACCAGGCATTATTGTATAATGCATTTGAAAAATTTCCATAGTTTTGTCTATTCTTTGCTATTTGTGGAAAAAATTCTATCATGCAGAAGTGTGGAAACCACACATCGTGAACGAGTGTGGTACACTCATAGCCTGCTGACCTTTGTCATCATTTCCTTCGGGGGTACCTTGGGATGCTACATGTGGAAAGATTTACTCTTTGCACATCACACATTGTCTGCATGATTACCTACATGGGAGGATTCCTATGATAGGGAGTATTATTACGTGAATAAAATATTTAAGGTTTGTGTATTATTTGATACTCAAAATTTTTGAATTTTTTCCATTACTCAGAGTTGTTACATGATTTTTAGAATATTTTCAAATTTCCATATCTCAAAGCTTTTATGATACGATGCCGTAATTTAGCCATGAAAAAGGGTGGGGATGTGTATCAGCTTATTTATGAATCAAATCTGGACAGCAAGCTAGAGCAGATTCTAATTGGATTGGTAAAAGACAATCCTTCTCCAAAGATTGAATCCATAATTCGGAAATTCCTTTTGTACGTTCAACATTCTACAGAAAATTTCTGGACCACTTATTATAGTGCAAAAACATACGAGGAAAAGCTAGACTGTTACTACCAATACTCAAAGAATCAATGTCTTGCAACTGAGGTGTTGGTCAGGGATCTCGGCTCATTATCCTCGGATGATGAAATAAAGGAAAATCTGGATACCCTCGTAAAAGAGAGTTTTACATTCTAAGTTAGAGAAGATTCTGCCTTTGGTCTAGTCTCTTTGAATTTTGCTATTTTGGTGCCTTCCTCGTTTACCACTTGATCAATGTTGATCAGCTTTTCCCGTAGGTTGGTGATCATTATGGCAACATCATCTGCTTCTTTTTCAACCTCGCCTCTCTTCTGTTGCAATGTCTTGATGCCCTGTTTTTCTTCTTCTATGTATTGGCCTACTTTGACAAGTTTTTCCTTTAGGTTTTTGATATCTACTGATTCATCTTCGATATTTTTTTCTAGGTTAGTTCGCTTGTCTTTGAGGTCCTTGATCATTAGACCTACATAGTCTATGGCTTCTTCTAATTTGGTTCTCTTATCCATTAATGCCTTAATTCCTATATCTTCGGCTGATGTGCTCATACGAGTTTGTTGAATAGGTTCCGGTATTTTTACTTGTTCTGAAGGGTGAAAACGGGATTCTTCCATGACTTCTGATGTCTTTGTATTACCTGTTTCCCTTGGGTCATACTGAAAAATCTTGCCTGATTGATCGGTCTTATCCTCAGTTCCTGAAGAAACAGAGCTAAATTCATCCTTTTTCTTTCGGAATTTGTCGAACATATCGCCTTATGGGTTATTGTTATTTTTAATATATAAAAAGTTAATAAGTGAAAAACTGGTTTTGTGAAACCCAAATGGTCGTAAATGGGATTGAGATATATTTAGAGACTTGAATCCTTGGTTCGAGTTGAAGAATAACAAAGCAAGCCTGCTTCCAATAGTTGAGGATATAATTGGATTAGATCCAATGATGCGGTTTGCGGCAATAATAGACCTAAAAGGAAACATATCTGAAGCAATAATGAAGGAAGGTAAAACCTCGTTAAAATCACAAAAAGAAGAGGAACATTTCTGTAGACAAGTAGCCATGAGAAGAAAAATCAGGCAACAGTTTGACAAGAGTCTTGGACCGGTAAATTATGTACACATTGAACGTCTAAAGATTACTCAGATTGTAGTTTATCCTAAACGCAAGACTGTCTATGTTACGATGGAGCCAAACATGAACATAAACCGAAAGCTGGAAATTGTAGAATCAATCAAAAAGAAAACTGCAAAATTATAAAAAATTAAGGAGAATAAAATTTCTCCAGATGACTAGATTTACTCTGTCACTGGCCTGAGGAGTTTCTTCGCCTACATCAGCAGTAGCAAAGCGTCCGCCTACCTGTGTAATCTTTATTTTTACGTTTTGGCCTAACTTGCCCACCTTTGACAAATATCATAAAGCCTTCTACTCTTGCAATACCGTCTCCTTTTCTACTGATCTCAGTTATGGATACATCATATTCTTGCCAGTTTCTACTGGTTTTGGTCTATTATCCTCAAATCTTCGACCGCCTCCATATCTTCTATCTCTGCCATATTCTCGGCCTTGGGCTTTCACCAAAACCGCTGTCGTTAAAGCTCATCGTTGCACCTCCTTCCTAGTCCATTATTTTTCTAAACCCTGTAAAATCTCTACTTGATTTTCCTTCCCCCGCTTCACAATAATTGAAAAAATGACCATTTCAAGGCATGAAACTGCTGTTCCGCTATGCGTTCCGCTATGGAATTTCATGCTGTCCCTGATAAAACATCGAATCTATAATATCCCATGTCAAAACAACAATACAGGTCCGAAATGGGCATCATAGCCGATATCCTTGGAGTAACCATGGATGGAGGAACACAAGGGGTTATTGTCTCTGCCATATCAAGAAGAGCAAATCTATCACATTATGCAGTGCTTGAAAAGTGCCAAAAACTGATAGATGCAGGGTTGGTAGAATCAATGAAAGCCGATAGAAATAGGCTTTTTAGAGTTACGGAGAAGGGCATAAGATTCTTCCAGGAATTCCAAAGGTTCCAAGGCGTAATGCAAGGACTCAACCTCAGGTATTAGATATGTATCAGGAGTATGGGACGACTGAGATACAAGAAGTGTTGCCGGAAGGAATGCTTTTTGTAAGGATAAACTGTATTCTCACAACAATGGTTAGAGCACCAGTTGTAGCAGCATGCTTTCTTTTACTTACTCTCTCTTCCTTTGTTCAGTACGCTGTAGGTAGCCCTAAAATTCTTGATTTTACAATTTATGCAGATGGAACTACTCATGTTTTCTATCAAACTGATGTAGATCCTCAATCGCCTGATTTCATTTTCAATGTTTACGGCAATAGTATTGAAAACCTTGTTGTACAAGACGAAAATGGAACGTTGCTTTCTAGTAAGATAAACGCAAATACTGTAACGGTAGCAACTTTGGGATCTTCTATGATAAAAGTAGATTATGATACACCTGACTTGATATCAAAAAATGGAAAGACATGGAGTTTTCATGTAAATTCTCCCACTGATTATTCAATACTTTTACCAAAAAATACTGTAATTGTTGGAATGAGTGCATCTCCATTAAACATGCAAATAGTTGATGATCAGTCGCTCATATCATTGCCAAGTGGTTCATCAGATATAGATTATATTTTTGGAGTCTTGGGTACAAGTCAAACTGCCACTTTGGCAATTCAAAAGGCTCAAGATTTTATTAATACTTTGAATTCTACCGGTGTAAAAACTCCAATGGCCCTAGCAAAACTCGAGGAAGCCAGATCTGATTTTAACCAAGGTAAATATTCTGATGCGGAATCTCTTGCTAATTCTGCAAAGAATCTTGCTCTTCAAGAACAAACTGCAATTTCAAAACCATCTACTAATTCATCTGATGACCATATACCAGTTAGTCCACTGGACAATCTATCAATCTATTTTTTGATTGTGGGCATCGTTGTAGCAGGAATAGCTGGAATCATAATCATGAAGAAAACAAGATCCAATAAGATCATAACTTCAAATGAAATTTCAAATAACAACTACATTCCACCAGAAAAAGAAATGATTTACAAACTAAAACCAGAATTACGTCAAGACGACAAGGAAATTATAGCATTTATCTCTGAAAAAGGAGGCCAGGTATACGAAAGCGAGTTACGTAAGAAATTTTTGATGCCACGAACAACGATGTGGCGTGCTGTTAAACGACTAGAAAGAGAAGATATTGTTGAAATAGAGAAGGTTGATCAACAAAATCTCATTAAACTTCGAAAAATGGAGGATCAAAAATGAAGAGTCTAACAATTATCATTATGGCATTAGTTGGAACATTAATCTTGAACGGACCAATTCAATCCTATGCCGATCCTCAACTTGATACATTGGTAAATATTGCCACACAAGCAAGAAATAGTCTAAACATCAGTATATCACAAATTCCTAATGTTCCTGATAAGATTACTTCTCTATACAAACAAGGATCTGATGAAACAAATGCTCTAACCCAAGCAGCAAATAAACAAGATATAGCATTAGCTAAACAACATTTCCTTTCTGCAATGAATTTCTTTAAGACCACCAATGATGCGATAAATTCTCTCAATACAACAGAAGTAAATGATCAACAACGTGTAGATATAATACAATTACAAAGTGAAATCACAAGATTAGAAAAAATTGCTGGAACACTTCAAACTATAGCGATAACTAATCATGCTGATTTTAATTTTACACAACTTGATACATCAATTCAAAATGCAAAACAAGATCTTGATGCTGGTAAGATTGATGATACATCAAAATTAATTGATTCTGCAAATCAGTTAATTGTTGATGCCCATCAATCTCTTTCAGAAACTGCCCAAAAAATGACTACTAATAGAGCCAAAGATTTTACAGAGAAACAAATTGAACGATTTGATAAAATAGATGAGAATAATGCTACAAGAAATGCAATGACACAAATGTCAAATGTCACGATATCTAAAACTAGCTCTAATGTAACATCTATAGAAAATCCTGGAGAAATGATCGCTAAATTGAGAAAACTTGTATCAGAAGGTAATGTTGATGAAGCTTTGAAAGTAATAAAGTCACTTGATGCATATCAAAAAGGGACATTAACAAATAATGAGAATCAAACTGAGTCACAATCACAAACTAGTGTTAATATACAAAATAACGCCGAAACAAGTTCCATTACATCTCAAAATCCATCAAATGTAACAACATCTAGTCCTCCAATTACTAATACATTGAACACCACAACAGCCAGTCCTGTCAGGATAAACTCCTCTCATGATCAAAATCCTATTCCATCTCAAAATTCATCAAATATTACAGCAGCTAATCCTATCAAAACAAACTCATCAAATAATGAAAATTCTGGTCAACAAGACAAAAATCGAAAAACAGACAAAACAAATTTTTTCCATGAAAGTCCTAATTTTTCATCTCACAATCCATTAAATGTAACTAGTTCTCCAATTACTAATACATTGAACATCACAACAACCAGTCCTGTCAAAACAAACTCCTCAAATAATGAAAATTCTGGTCAACAAGACAAAAATCGAAAAACAGACAAAACAAATTTTTCCACTAACAATAATTTTAATCAACAAAGTAACGATAACAAAACAGCGTCTTCAGTGATACCTCAAGGAAATTCTGATTCAGGGCAACAAGACAAAACACATGAGCAAAAAAATCATGGCAAAACGCCAAAACCAAAAAATGAAAAACGAAATCATGATTAATTCCTAACCTGAATATTACAATCAAATTAGGAGATTTTAGTCGTATTTGTCTTGTTTACAAGGTTAAAAGTACAGCCAATTATATGGCAATAACAAAGATTACATAAAATTCATATAGATTTTTACCAGAACCAAGAGGAGATGGCTTCAAAACAAATCTCTGTAGGCGTAGGAATACCAATGATAGTAGTCGGCGTTATACTTGCTTTCATTTTAGCTCCATTACAAGCTGATCTAAAGGATACTGTAGAATTTGTAGGAAGTCTTATAGGAATTTTAGGAGTATTGATCTTCATAGCAGGATTCTTTTCAAGAAAAGTAACCCAAATTACATCTTAATTTTTCATAACTCCAATTGATATTAGGTATTGAATAGATGTCCAAAAAATATTGTCATCAATTTGGCCTGAAGACCATTGTCTTACATTTACCTTTAACCAATTTGGAATTTTTACAGTATCACCTTGACTCACTGATGATGTTTTGATTAGGCCTTGATTTATCATGTATCTGACTGCTTGAGAAAAATCCTTCTTATCTAAGGCTCCCTCAGACCACCAAATGGCTGTATTTTTTATCCAGCTAGGCAAGACATTCTTGTTTGTTCCGCCATATAATGCAAATTTCTGTATGTTGTTATTCTTATCTACAACATAGATGTTGTCTGATGCATCAATTGCAAGACCTACTGGTTGTTCAAACTGACCTTGACCAGTTCCCTCTGTACCCCAACTCAAAAGAAAGTTTCCATTAGAGTCAAACTTTTGTATTCTATGATTGTCAGTATCTGCTACGTAGATGTTATCTTTAGAGTCAATGGCTATTGCTGATGGATTGGTGAATCTGCCTTCCTCTATTCCAATGGAGCCATAAAAGTTTAGGAACTTTCCAATACTAGAATATTCCAATATTTTGTTGTCTGTAGAAATGGCATACATGTTGTCTTGTGAATCAAATGCTAATGCTTTGATACCTGAGAAACTTGCTCCTTCTGTAAATGATGAGTCTATCTCATCTTTGTAGATACCTTTAGTATCAAATAGTTGAATTGATTGCTGCTCTACGTCTCCTACAAAAAGTTCGTCCCTATGATCTGAATTTATAGCGACTGGTATTTGGAACATACCTGGGTTCTTACCGTATGTGCCCCATGAATAAACAAAATTTCCTGTCTTGTCAAACATGACTATTCTTGAATTTCCGGTATCTGCTACATACACATATTTTTCATTTACAAATATGCCTGATGGGTTTTTGAATTGTCCATTTGATGAACCTGTATCACCCCATGAAAGAAGCATGTTGCCCTTGACATTGAATTTCTTTATTTTTGAATTTCCAGTATCTGCCACATAGATATTGTTGTCATTATCAATGGCAATATTGGTTGGGGACTTGAATGTAGTTGAATTGATTGTTGAAACAAAAGAGGGAATATTGTATTGAACTGCATCCAGAATCTTTCCATTGTCAATAGGTGAACCATCAACATAAAATGATGAACTTTTTACAATTCCATCATAATTCACATACAGTTTCCATTGTCCCTTGGTATCATTTTGAGCAATTCTGTGGGGTATGGTAATTTCAGTTGTATATACTGGCAATGATATTTCTGGGCTAGCCTTACCGTCAGGACTTGTAACCCATGTCGTTATTGAATTTGTAGTAATGTTTGATGTATGTATTATGAAGTTAGCCATTTCTCCTGGTCTGTAATTCAATTTGTTTGGAAACATGTCTAGCTGAATATTGGGCAGCTCATGAGAATTTTGGACTACTTTGAAGGAACCTGTTTCTGTCACACCAGCATAATCAACTTCAAACTTGTAAGTACCGATTATTTTTGGCAAGTTTTTGAGTACAATAGTGTCATGTACGGATTGTGGATGGAACTGAGTACTAGTTGTATTTCCTAAAGGATCTGTTATTTTTACAGTACCAGTTGATTCTGTTAGCCTGGTAAATATCAGATCAAGTGTTACATCACTTCCTGGATAATAAGTGGGTGAATTATTTATTGATAATTCCATTAGTTTGTTGGTGTCTCCTAAAAGAAACGGCATCTCGCTTACAGCATTAAAGTATTGAATTTTTAATTTGTATAATCCTGGGGGATTGTATTTTGAAAGTTGCAGCATTGGGAAATGATATAATACACTAGATCTATCGGCCTTCACCTCGATCTCTGTTACGCCAATTACGCTGTTTCCATCCTGATCATAAAAGTCTAAAAAATAAGAATGTGCAAATTTGGCATATGGGGTATAGTAAGATGAAGTAATGTTGATGTTCATTATATCCGGTTCATAGTAGGTTATCTTGTCTATTATTACAGCCAAAGCAAGAGACTTGACATTAAAGTGGACTGTCTGATTGATACCTCCATATTGATAATTAATTGACCATGGACCAAATTCATTATCATTGGCATCTCGTATAATTTGATGTGTTATTTTTTCTGACTTTATTGACTGCTCAACTATTCCTGATATTACTGACTTATCCGGTCTGTGAGCAATCCAATTTATCTGACCTCCATTATATCCATGAATTGTAACATTAACCTTTATCCAATCATTTGCACCGAATTCTTGTTTTTGAGGAATAGCACTTAGTGTTAAAGCGCTTGCATTCTGACAGGTTACAAATATCAAGGCTGCGGATAGAAATAAAAAAACTAATTTTTTCACTGCTAATTATCGCATTTACTATTATATTCACTTTGGCAAAAAATCATTCATAAGAAGATCCAATTAAATAAATAATGAACAAGTACAGAACGAATACTTGAACGTAAGACTTTATGAGATATTTACATCTGTTGAAGGGGAAGGAATCTTGTACGGCACCAAGACTCTTTTTGTAAGACTGGCAGGTTGTCCTTTCAAGTGTTTTTACTGTGATACAAAAGACGCACTTCCTATGAATTCTGGAAAAGAATATTCAATTAGTGAAGCAAAAGAGATAATCAGGAAAAACCTCAAGAAAAATACCTATAAAGTAAATTTTACTGGTGGAGATCCACTTGCTCAGTCAAAGGCTGTTGCAGAATTAGCAAAATTTGTTCAAGGTAAAAAAATTCCTACTTATCTAGAATCATCTTGCTATGATTCATCAAAGTTTGCTGAAGTTCTTCCTTACATTAATCTTATAAAAATTGAATTTAAAACTCCAGAATCTGGTTTTGTTGATTCAAAACATTATTCTAAACTTTTAGAAAATGAGCTTGAATGTTTGAGGCTAGCTAAAAAATCTAAGAAAACAACATATGTCAAAGTAGTAATAAGTTCCAAGACTCAATTGAATCCATTTAAGAAACTTCTTAGGCAGATATTCAAAGTAATATCAAAAACAGAGCTTGCAGGATTTATAATACAGCCTACGTATGGTATTTCAGAGCCTAGTTTGGAACAACTATTCAGCTTTTATGATTCAGTTTATGCTTACGATGATCAAGTTAGAATAGTACCACAGCTTCATAAATTCATAGGTGCACCTTGATGAATAAAGAAAGAGTAAAGCGATTAATTCGAGAAATAATTGCGGAGATAGGTGAAGATCCAACAAGAGAGGGTCTAGTTGATACTCCAAGCAGAATAGCAGATATGTATGAAGAGATCTTCAAGGGATACGAAGGAGAATCAGAACTGTCAGTAAAATTTTCTGAGGATTCTGATATTGTGATTGCAAAAGATATTCAATTTTATTCCATGTGTGAGCATCACATGCTACCATTCTATGGAAAAATAAGTGTAGCATATGCACCAGATGGAAAAGTATTTGGAATATCAAAATTGGTCCGTCTTGTGGAAAAATATTCTGCTAGATTGCAAATACAAGAACGAATTACAAAGAATATAGCTGATGAGCTATACTCCGAGGGAGTCAAAGGCGTAATTGTCATTGCAGAAGGTGAGCACCTTTGCATGAAAATGCGAGGAGTACGAAATGATGCTGTAGTAACAACAATAGCGTCAAGAGGAGTTTACGATAAAAAAGAAGCAAGATCAGATGTTCTGAATTTGATATACAGTGGAAAATCTAAACCAAATATTGGTTAACCTAAAAAATTAAATAATAACAGTTAATGCAGACTGTTATGGGCACACACAATAACATTCACGTTCCAAAAGAATCTTGGCCAGCCTTTATGTGGTATGCCATAGAATTTTTCATTGTATTGGGTGCAGGATTGGGAATCTCTCTGAATTCAATGGATTTCTTCAAGAAACTAGGTTTTGATGATTCCATGACAATATGGGCCTTTTGGGGAATTATCGGTGCAGTCTTTCTAGCCTATTATGTAATAGTCAGACCTATAATACTGAGAAGACCAATCTTATCAAAAATCTAGATATCTAGTTTTGTCCAAGATCTTCGACTTGAGAAATGCCGATTTTCTATTATTGCATGACTCACACTTTCCACAATGAATTTTGTTGTTGCTATAGCAACTCCAACTTTTGAAAATCTGATCACCTAACTCTTTGTATCCCTTTTTTAGAAGGTCACTCTTTGAAAGATTATCCATAAATGGACTCCAAATCTTTACCTTCTTTCTGAGACCCAAGTTTATCCCATCAATTTCTCCCTCGTTCAAAGCCTTTGTAAGCAATTTTGTAAACGTCGGTCTACAATCAGGATATCGTGTATCTCCAATATGTGCACCATATGCAACAATCTCTGCTTCTTTTGAAAATGCCCATGCAGAAGCTATGCTTAGAAAAATGGCATTTCTTATTGGGGCTACTATGGAATAATCAAATTTTGCAGGGATTGTTATTTTGGAATTGGTTAGGGCGTTTGTGTTTTCGTATAAATCTTTCATGAATCCTATGTCAACTATCTTGTGTTCCTTAAATTTTAATAATTTTGAAAACTGTTGTGCAATTTTTACTTCTTTATCTGCTTTTTGACCATAAGAAAAAGTTATTCCATAAAGATCATATCGTTTTTGAAGATATGTGGTAGTGCATACTGAATCTAAACCTCCACTAAATACTATAACAGCTTTCAATTTGAAAACAGTTCGATTAGACCAAATAAAATGCTTGACTAGGCAATAGAGAGCAATATTGCTCCAGACAGAATCATGACAGAACCAGCGGCAACTCTAAGTATATTGCGTTTGTTTGTTATTTCCTTGAAATACAAAACTCCCCAAGATACTGCAAAAAGTGTAGCAGTCTGAGAAATCGGATACGCTACTGTAATTCCTATTGATGCTATGGCTATCAAGACAAATAAGCTTCCTGTATTGAATAAACTTCCTGAAACTATTCCTGCTATAATCTCTTTTTTAATCCATCTTCGTGATAAAAATAATAGTGGTATTCCTATTGCAAAAATCGATAAACTGGATGAAAAGAATCCAGATTGAAGGGTATGAGTTGCCTGCATTGGTATGACATAAGAACCTCCTATAATGCCTGATGCTGCGGCGATAAAGTACCCTTTTCGTTGTACAGCCGAAGTCTTTGTAGCACTTGTGACAAATGGCAAACCGGCTAATAGCAATCCAATTGCACCAATTGCTAATATCATATAGCTAAATTTTTCTTCGAAAAACAAAATTCCCCAGAGAAATGAAACTAGAATACTAAAACCTGCAAGAAATGGAGAAGTTCTCGAAAGTCCTATTAGCTTGACTGAATAAAGTGCAAGGATGTTTCCTACAGTCCATATCACTCCACTCAAAAGTCCGCTAGGTACTATTCCAAATCCCCAGAAAAAACCAATTGGGATTGCAAAAAGAAGAACTCCTATTCCAGTAGATCCTTGAAGTTGCCAGATGTTTACAACGTTAACCTTTCTAACTGGTACAAAGAAAGTACCCCAGCAAACGGCTGATCCAATAGATGACATCAACCCCAATGGATTCAATGATGGGTTCACTGTAAGAATGGCAATATAACTCGGTTTCTATCACAAATGTGTACTCTAAAGTTTAATTTCTGCTAAAATATTTTTCTTGTATGACATATCTGAAAGTTGAACGAGATGAAGACATTGTCCAAATTACAATAAACAGACAAAATAAACTAAATGCAATGAATTTGGATGTCATGGATGAATTCATCTCTCTGCTTGATAATTTGGAAAAAGACTCTTCACGAGTTATTATTATCACTGGTGATGGTCCAAAATCTTTCTCAGCTGGTGCAGATATTGAATATATGAGTAGTATAGGGCCAACAGATGCAGAAAAGTATGCGCTCAGAGGACATGAAGTTTTGAATAGAATTGAAAAATTAGAAAAACCTGTCATTGCAGCAGTAAATGGATATGCTTTGGGGGGAGGATGTGAGCTTGCGCTCTCATGCGATATCCGATTTGCATCGCCTAATGCACAATTTGGCCAACCTGAGGTTACATTGGGAATTTGTCCAGGCTGGGGCGGTACACAAAGACTATTACGAATCATTGGTCCATCTAGAGCCAAAGATCTCATATTTTCCGGTAGAAAAATTACTGCAGAAGAAGCATTTTCAATGGGTTTGATAAATAAAATATTTTCTTCTGAGAGTTTACTTTATGAAACTAGAGCATATGCAAAAGCAATATCCAAAAATAGTAATTTTGCAATAGGAGTTTCTAAGATGCTTGTAAACAGGGGAACTGATGCTAGTCTTGATACTGGATTAAAACTTGAAATATATTCTTGGGCTGTGTGCTTTTCAACTAAAGACAGAGAAGAACGAATGCGTAAATTTGTCGAAAAGAAATAACTATATCACAAAAGCGCCTTTACTTGGTCTACAAATTACTGTAGTACATTCTGTATTAGCTAACGCAAATCCTTTTTCCATTGCTCTACAGATCTTTTTGTGATCTGCAAATTTTGATGTAAATGAAATTACTGACGGTCCCGCGCCGCTTATTGTTACACCTAATGCACCAGCTTGTAATGCACCTGATTTAACTTTGTCAAAACCTGGAATTAGATGCTTTCTAGCAGGTTCTACAATTATGTCCTTTATTGAATGACCTATCAATTCTACATCTTTTTTGATGAATCCTGTAGTTATTGCAGATGCATTAGCAAGGTTCTTCACATAATCTGATAATTTCACTTGTTGTGGAAGTACTCCTCTTGACACCTCTGTCTTTTTTTTTGGAACATTAATTTTTGGTATGGCAACACATAACACCAAGTCCTTTGGAGGATCAATTCTTATCACATCAAGCGGATCTGTTCTTACTATTACAAATCCACCTAGAACTGATGCGCTTACATTATCATAATGAATAGACCCAGCACTAGCTTTTTCCCCCATTCCTGCAAATCCTATCAGAGTGTTCTGATCAAGATCAAGATCAAATA
The DNA here is from genome assembly GCA_013288545.1 of Nitrososphaerota archaeon. Lineage (GTDB taxonomy): Archaea > Thermoproteota > Nitrososphaeria > Nitrososphaerales > Nitrosopumilaceae > Nitrosotalea. The sequence continues at coordinate 147,104 of JABDBR010000001.1, forward strand.
ATGCATTAAATGCAACTGCGGCAGCTGCAGCAGATGCTGCACTACTACCCATTCCAAATCCTGCTGGAACTCCTTTCTTAATTTTAATCCTAAGCCCGGTTCTTATCTTGAATTTTTTTAACATTTCTTTTATTACCAACCCTGCAGAATTTTTCTCTGGTTCAAGAGGAACTGAGCCTGAACTCTCAATGATAATTTTGTTACCTTCCTTTGTTAATTGAATCTCGTCATAATATGCATCAAGGGCCAAGCCAAATACATCAAAACCAGGACCTAGATTGGCAGTAGAACAGGGAGCTCTTGCAATTACACTTTGCACTAGTCTTCTACCTCTTCCCCTAAATTGAGTACACGACTTAGAGCAGCTTGAAGATTAACTATTCCTTCGCCAGTAGCACTAGAAATTGGAATCATTCCTTGTGCAAATCCTCCCAAATTCAAACTTCTAAGAATATTAGTTGCAAGAATATAGTTTTCACCATCTGCATCTTTAGCAAGAGCATCTTCAAGACTTGCCATATTTGTTGACCATTTTAGTATGTCTTTAATCTTATCTTCAATAAGATCTTTTTTTGTTAGAATATTTATCTGCGATAAACCAAGTCTTAATTTTACTGAAGTAGCAAGTAACGCAATTGAGACAAAATTGGTAGGTGATGTGATCAATGATCCGTCGTGAAGAAATATTGATGTTTTTTCTCCAACATTCAAGTTTTGTATTAGGAAGGGTCCGCTTGCTCTATATGCAAACAACTCAATTTGACCAGGTGTATCCACTATAAGATAATCCGGATTCACATTATCTATTTCATTTTGTAAATCATCTATTTTTGATGCTATAAGGTCACTTGCCATAATCATGGCTCCATTAGGTCCAAGATCATATTGTTTCATAATTGCTACAATGTCAATATAGTCTCTAACATCAATATCGCATGTGTATGGTAAATTCTCTACACCTGGATCTAAATTTAGCATTCCAACAAAAGCACCATTTCTAGAATAATAGTCAAGAATTTTAGAAGCTAACAATGACTTTCCTGCCCCCGCAGTTCCAACTAAGAAAATTGCCTTCATTTTTCTGATAATTTATTTTATGTTGAGCTTATATTTCCATCCCTGAGTAAGGCAGGCAATGAATTGGAAACTCCTTGCCATTCCTGTTAGTGTAATTCCATTTCTTATCATTGCTGCCACATTTAACGTTAGTTTTGAGAATCTTCTTGCAATTGGCATCATGCCTTTCATAGGGGCTTCAATAGCTATGGCTGGCAAATTATTCACTCAAGGACTGAAATTCAATTATCTTGTAAAGAAATTCTTGGGCCCTGTAGATGTAAACTGGCGAACAATTTCTGTAAGAATAGGTAGTGAATTTGTAACATCAACCACTCCCTCTTTTGTAGGAGGTGAATTGGTAAGAATAATGTGGTTGGGTAAAAAAGGAGTCCCAATAGGCAAAGCATCTTGGGTAACAATAATAGAAATTGTAACCGAAGTACTAGTTTCTGGAATGTTTGCAATTGCTGCTGCCGTAATTTCATTTGCAAATGGTGCATACGCCATTGGAATAACAATACTTGCAATTAGTATTCCCATAACAGGACTCTGGTCTACCTTATTCTTCTTGTCATCAAAAAGGACATTCCAAGTACCTGGATGGGCATCTAGAGTTGCTACAAGAGTAGGAAAGGAACGTTCATTGAAATATATTGATAAAACTAATCTCTGGATGAAAGAAATTTGTGATATGAGCAGGCAGACTCTTCATACCAAAGAAATCAAAAAAGCATTTACAGTTTCAATAATAATTTCTATATTTACATGGTCACTTTATGGTCTCTCATTTATGATAATTGCAAATGGCGCAGGCTATGTGATAGACTTTTTTCACTCTCTTATGGCTACAATGGCATCAATTGCAGTTGGCAATCTACCAATTACCATTGGCGGTTCTGGCCTAACTGAATTTTCAATTTGGGCATACTTGGGACACTTGAATAGCTTGACATTTGAAGCTGCCAAGAATAGTCTTCAATGGAATATCGTGATTGGATGGAGAATAGCTACTTATCATGTTGGTCTTGTGATAAGCTGGCTCTTTCTTATGAAAGTAGTCTACCCAAGTATAAAGAAAGCCAAAACTGTATAGAAAGCACTTTATTTTCAGACTTGTAATTTTTAATTATTGGATTATTCTGGTAAAGTAGTTGTTATCACAGGCGCATCAAGCGGAATTGGAGCGCAGTCAGCTGAAGAATTTGCAAAACTGGGTGCTACTGTAATACTTGTATCTAGGAATGAAGGACAATTGCAGAAAATAGATACAAAATTATCAAAATATCAGACTGAGACTTTGGTTTATGCATGTGATGTATCTGATAAGGACCAAGTAGATAAGATGGGAAAAACCATAATTGAAAAATTTGGTACAATTGATGTACTTGTAAATAATGCAGGTTTTGGAATATACAACACCATAGAAAAAACAAAAATAGACGAAATGGAATCACAAATGTCGACAAATTTTCTTGGAATGATGTATTGTACAAAGGCATTTCTGCCAAAAATGCTAAAACAAAGATCTGGGCATATTGTTAACGTTGCATCTGTAGCAGGAAGCATTGGAATCCCTGGAATGGCATCTTACTGTGCATCAAAATTTGCCATGTTGGGGTTCTCTGAATCTCTGTTTCATGAGCTAAAGGGAACTGGAGTAGGAGTAACTGTAGTAAGTCCGATAATGGTGAGAACTAATTTTTTTAATCACGAGTCTTTTGGAAAAATGCCACGGTATTCAGTTACATCACTTGATCCAAAAACAGTGGCAAACGCTGTGGTCAAAGCTGCATCATCACCCAGGCTTGAGATTGTTGTTCCGCAGTTTGTAAGATTTGTAATCTGGTTAAAGCAAACTTTTCCATATTTGATAAATCCTATAGTGGGAGAAATTTTTAGAAAATCAATGAAACCTAAACTGGACTAGATAGTCTATTCATCTTCAGATTCTTCTTCTCCTGAAGAATCCGAATCTACATCCATTAGTTCAAGATTTGTAAGTTCAAATTGATAAATGGCATCCATGTCAATTTCCATTTCCTTTTTCAAAAACTCGATAACTTTTTTACTTAACGGAGCCTTGAATGAGTTTATTGTAAATTCATAAACAACTCCTTTCATGAGACTCGAAGGCTTTACTTTCTTTGGTAAATTCATTCCCTCTATTATCTTCCTTCCATCTTCAATAGCCTCATAAAGTTGAGAATCTATTTTCATATCTTTTTCATAAATCTCAAGTATGTAGCCAGTTCTTGTAATGGATTCTGGCTTGCCAAACTTGGCATCCTTTATTTCATCTTGTACCCACTTTGGAATTTCTTTTTCTTTTCCCATTGTAACTCACTGTAACTAGCCTTGTTTGTCTTTTTTACTTGTTGTCCACCAATCACGGTATTCATCATGCTTGTCTTCGCGTGTTTTTTCTCGTTTGTTTAGTCTATATCTTATATCACTTACTTGTTCTCTAGTAGCAAACAAACCGCATTTTTTACAAATGAAGTGTTTTGTGTTAGCATCAAATTTCATTTCTATGACCACTTCTTTAGCTGCACATTCGGGGCACTCAGTCAACGACGGCGATCATCAAAGTTATCCATAAAAGCTTTTGGTCAGTTTCTGGTACGCGGTCTATGTCTTCATCCCTAAAAGGTCAGTTCGCCCATCTAAGTGCCGCGTACCAGGATATTATGTCTGATTTAAAAAATTATAATTCTTTCTAGTTTTCCAACATCTCGGAGATTATTTTCACTGTATTTTTTGTACCGCCTGTGTTGTAGTTTCTTGAAAACCCTGAAAGGTTCTCCTGATACTTGTTGTAATCATTGTGTATTAGAGAGACTGCCTTAACAGTCTGCTTGACAGTTGTAGCCAGAATTCCTAGATTCTTGTCCTGTGCCCATTTTATCTGATTTGTATGTTCATCATAGACTGGAATTCCTATGATTGGCTTTGCTTTTCCTCCTAATATCTCCCCCATTGCTGTATGGGAGCCATTTATCACTGCATATTTGCATAAATTCAGAACCGTGTCTTTTTCTTGTTCTGATAAGAATCCTATATCTATCTGGATCCAATCTATCTTTTTTTCTAAAGCTTCAGAAATTGAATATGTTTTTCCATCTTTTCCTAGAACTCTGTCTAGTGATGGGTCCGCACTTGCATGCGAAATTATTCTTCTTTCGCTAGTCATCTCAGAACTATGGAAAGCAGTTTTATAATTTTCTAGAGTTATTTTCTTTGTTGATTTATTGCCTGTTATCATCCAGTATCCAAAACTATCTACATTTTCAATCAACTTTTCTGTATCCGATTTGGGCTTGGAGTGCACTATTTCACCATTTGAAAAATGACCTGCATACACAACTTTTTCTTTTAGCTTGTCAGGGAAATTGAGATTATATTCACATATGGTATAAGGCGGAGGAGAATCTGCAACTATTATCTTTGTTGCTTTTTCAATATTTTTTGATACATATATCACTCCGGGATAAAGATAAAATCTGGAGGCCCAGAGCTTTGGTCTGAATTGGTTTGTAATGAAAATACACTTGATATTCCTTCTTTGTGCGATTGCATTTGAGCCTACATCGCCGTCATTTATGACAAGATCAAATTTTTGACTGTTGTACAATCTCCCTTCCTTTCTTAGGTACTTGGTTACAACTGAAAGAAGAGGGGGTCTTCCAGATACAGGCAAGAGGAAATTAAGTGAAGATAAAGTGATACTGGGACCCTTCTTACCATCTATTGGTGTAGGCATCTCGATATTGTGAATTCTATCTTTATTTTGAGGAAATTTTTGCAACAGTTTTTGATAAATTTCACCGCTGCTTGTGTAATGCATTTCAACATCATCTTTCATTATATCCTGAATTGTCTTATCAAGATGCATCATTCGTGTAAAATGACCATTTCCCCAAGGATAGACAAATCCCCCTATCTTTTTCATAAAAGAAAGTAAATTTGACCTGTTTAAATTCTCAATGATTTGATTTTAATGAATCAATTATGTCGTGTATGTTTTTTGGACCGATGGTAACTGGAATGCACTTGAGAGTCTTTAGTGCATCCTTTGTATGCCTCATTACTTCAGTCATGGAAATTTTCTTGTAATTGAGATGTTTTTTACACAGTTCTTCCAAATTTGCAATATATTTTTCAAGTCCTATCTCCTTTGCATTTTCAAATATACTAGAATCTAGGCCAGAAAGGGAAAACCATGGAATAATCTTACTCTGCAATACCAAGTTTGAGTTGTATTCGCAAAATGATGCTGGAAAGATCATAGGTGATATTCCCAAGGAAATTCTCTCAATCTTTTCCTCTGATGCTATTGATATCATCACTTGGGTTATTGTAGTGATTGTAGTCAATATTCCTGAAGACCAATTCATCTTACAGATGTGAAGAATAACGTTTTCTTCAATAATACGTGATAATATTTTATTTAAGATCTTGACTAGTTTGAGCAAGTCTGACTCATTACGATAACAAACTAGTATCTTTACCTCAAAACCCATCTTTATGGTCTGAAGACAAGATATTGCAGAGAGTTCATCATGAATGCAACATAGGATCTTTTCTTTTTGTGAGTTGTATGGAAGACCACTCAATCCTTTATCAACAAAAATACAAACATAGACATGTGAATCTGTCAGATATGCATATACAAGTCTGTCATGATTTGATTCTGAACCGGGCTTTGCCCCTAGATTCATGCTCTTATCTACCAATGTGGTAGTTGCAGCAATCTCCAGATCTTTTGCTAGAAATTTTTTTGTCTTTCCATCAACCTTGACATAAAATTTTTCTCCTTTTAAGAGTAAACTCAAAGCGGTATTTGTAATAATTGATAATGCAGCGTCAAAATTGGCATCTGTTTCTTTTGCAATTGCAATCTTGTCTATTCCAAATAAAAGATTCACTGCAGATGAGGCAAGCACTGGATCGGTTGCTTCTACAATGATTAATGATTCATTTCTTCTTATGTTATCATACTGCTGATTTTTTATCTTGAGAATTTTTGAGACACTTGTTGCAAGATTGTTTATTTTATTCAAAGAATAAATGGATGGAAAAACAACAAGCACTGTTTTTTCTGACATTATGTTTTCATTGTTTGGCTCATTTATAACTCTAGAATGAATGCTTTACCTAAATAATTATATGACGAATAATGATAAATTTTATCATGTCAAAGTTTACTGCTGAACAAGTACAGCAGTTAAATGCAAATCTGAAAACTCCTCAAGAAGTTCTGAAATGGTCATTAGATAATCTTCATCCAAAGATAGCCATGGCATCAAGTTTTGGTGCAGAAGATGTAGTTGTAATTGATATGATGATGAAAATAAACCCAAAAGCAAGAATCTTTACTCTTGATACGGGTAGACTTAATCAAGAAACATACGATGTTATGGATGAGATACGCAAAAAATACGATGTGAACATAGAAGTAATGTTTCCAGATCAGAATGAAGTAGAACAGATGGTTCGCGTAAATGGATTGAATTTATTTTATCATAGTGTTGGCAACAGAAAACTTTGTTGTGGCATAAGGAAGGTTCATCCACTCAATAGGATCCTTTCAACATTGGATGGGTGGATTACGGGATTAAGAGCAGATCAGACTGAGGTAAGACTAAATTCAAATAAAATAGAATTTGATGAACAGCATAACGGTATCATTAAGGTGAATCCTATAATAGAATGGACCTGGGATCAAACTTGGGATTACATCAAGAAAAACAATATTCCATATAACAAATTACATGACAATGGATTTCCCAGCATTGGATGTGAACCATGTACACGCGCAATTAAATCCGGCGAACCACTACGAGCGGGACGTTGGTGGTGGGAATCTGATTCCCAAAAAGAATGTGGATTACACGCAGACCACGGTAAGTGATATAATTGGCAAATGTTGGTGTAGCAAAACCACACGGTGGTAAATTAGTAAGCAGAATTACAGAAAAAGATCCAAGCCAGATGTTTTCCATTTCTATTAATGCTGATCTTGCAAATGACATAGAAAATATTGCTGACGGAATTTTCAGCCCGCTTGAGGGGTTTTTAGTACAGGAAGATTTTGAGAAAGTAGTTTCTCACGGTAGACTGGCAAATGATTTGCCATGGACAGTTCCAATTGTACTTGATGTAGACAAAGATACTGCTGTTAAAATGAAAGATGCAAGAGATGTTGCTCTAAATGTAGAGGGAAAAAATTTTGCCATCTTACATGTGGAAGATATTTACAATTTTGATAAAAATATAGTTTCAACCAAAATCTATGGAACATCTGATCTAAAACATCCGGGTGTGGCAAAAACTATGAATATGAAAGAATTCCTTGTGGGTGGAAAAATTGACTATGTAAAAAGACCAAATGAAACTCAGATCAGGAGATACAGAAAGACCCCAATTGAGACAAGAGATTTCTTTCAAAAGGCAGGATGGAAAACAATTGTAGCATTTCAAACAAGAAATGTACCACATGTAGCACATGAGATGCTCCAGAAAGCGTCCCTTAACACACATGATGGACTATTTGTCAATCCTCTTGTAGGGAAAAAGAAATCTGGTGATTATACAGACGAAGCAATCGTTGCTGCGTATGAAACTCTCATAGCAGACTATTATCCTCTAAACAGGTGTTATCTTGGTACCTTACATACAGAGATGAGATATGCAGGACCCAAAGAGGCAATACACCATTCTATTATGAGAAAAAACTTTGGATGCACTAATATCATAATAGGGCGAGATCATGCAGGCGTGGGTACATACTATGATCCATTTGCTTCACAAAAGATATTTGATTCATATCCTGACATTGGCATAGAGCCAATTTTCTTTCCAGCATTTTTCTATTGTAGAAAATGTTTGTCATTTGCAAGTGAGCGAAATTGTCCACATGGTATAGAATTCCAAGAAAGTCTGAGTGGAACTAAACTTAGAGCAATGATTCTTGATAAACAAAATCCTTCTGAATATATGATGAGACCCGAAGTATTCCAAGTACTAACAAAATTAGACAATCCCTTTGTGGACTAGATTTTTATTGAAATGATATCATTGCAGATCATGCGTCTCTTGCTCGTTGTACTTTTACTGGCAGGTTCATTTTTGCCTGTTTATGCTCAGGAATCAACCATGAACAAGTCTGAGCGCTATGATTCAGTTCTGGTTCCATATGGTGCATTTAATGTATATACCAAAAATGCAACAGTCTTCAAACTTGATCACGAACATGTAACTAACTGGGAGATTGAAATGCAAAACAAACTCCAGTATACAAATCAAGAAGGAAATGCTGTAGTAAGATTATATGAAAATCTTGACACACCCAAGTTCATAGAAATTGGAATGGGAGGTCCACCTGACTATCGATTCTGGGTGGCAGTAAACACTCCAGAAGATGGATATTTTATGATTCATGATGAAAAAAAGATAGGCTGGACTCCTGACAAACTTATCACTGCAACTCATTCAAGTAGCGGTGGCCTAACTGTTAGTGTTGGATCAAAGGAAGCAGTTTCTAATCTAGATGTTGCAGGTTTTACAATGCGAGAATTTACTGTTTCTGGAATGAATTCGGCTTCTGACCCTCCTCCAGTAACCTCGGGGGCATTGACTTTTAGCATCATATCTGGGGATCCCTCTGGGAACCCAATATTTTACATGCCATTTATGGTACTTGCAGCAACAGCGGTATTGATTGTTGTATTGCTAAAAACTAAGAAGCGAACTTCAGAGGAAACAAAAAATCTCTCTGAGAATAAGTCGTCCTAGTTTGTAGTCTTGTAATAATTACAGTCTTTTTTTATTTGGCAGACAGAACACATCGGTGAAATTGGCTTGCAAATATTTTGACCATACATCACAAATGTATCATTTATCCTGATCCAATGTTCTTTTGGGATTTTTTTCATCAATTCAATCTCCGTTTCTTCTGGCATTTTTGTTTGTACCAGTCCAAGTCGATTAGAAATTCTATGTACGTGTGTATCAACAGGTATTGCTGGCTCGTCAAATGCATAAACTAGAACACAGTTGGCAGTCTTTCTTCCCACTCCTGGCAAGCTCAAAAGCTCCTCCATAGTTTTAGGGACCTTGCCTGAATATTTTGAATTTATAATTGATGCAACTTCGATTATTCTTTTTGCTTTGACATGATAGAAACCAGTCCTTTTGATTATTTTTTCAACATCTGATAATTTTGCACTTGCAAGTGCACCAGCTGTCTTGTATTTTGAGAATAGTACCTTGACCACAGATGCTGTGCTCTCATCTCTTGTTCTGGCAGAAAGTATTGTTCCTATCAGAATACTTAGGGGACTTCCATTTTCAGCCTCACGCAGTTCTCTAAGTGCTGTCATACGAGGTGGCTTGACGGAATTCATTGTAGAGATCATCCCGTCTAAAATTCTTTTAATTTTTTCCAATTGGTTTTATGTTGACCACACAAGTATTATATCTGTTATAACAAAGTCGTGTATTGGAATTAACAAAAGACGAAGAGAATGCACTAGATGGAAAGCAAGGAGAGACACTTGCACTTGCATATCGTACACTTGTAGCAATTGGAGAAGCATCTAATGCTGATAGGTTAATTCCAATAGAATGGGCGCACCTATCTGGAGTAAATTATAATACAATAGGGGATGCAGGAAAAGAATTTCTCTCACAACTAAGTCGGGATGCTACATTCAAAGTAAAAACAACAGTTAACCCAATGGGGTTTGATTTTGATTCAGTTTCAAATTACAAACTAGATGACAAATTCATTGAAAACCAACGCAGCATTAAAAACTCGTATGAAAAAATGGGGGCAATTCCATCATACTCTTGTATTCCGTATGAAATCTTTGATATTCCAAAACAAGGAACTCATGTATCCTTTGCAGAAAGTAACGCTGCAATTTATGCAAATTCATTTTCTGGACTCAAGACAAACAAAGAAGGTGCATTTAGTGCCCTTGCAAGTGCGCTAACTGGTAAAAGTCCATGCTCTGATTTAAGAGATGATGATGTGAGAAAGCCAAACCTGACAATTCGTATGAAGATAGAATCACGCGATGAATTGACTTATGGAATGCTTGGATACTTTGCAGGAAAGGTTGCAGGCAGCTCAGTTGCCTTGTCTGGCGTAAATGATCTTGATAGGCGTAGCTGTAAATCTCTGTGTGCAGGTATGGGTACATCTGGGGCCTGTGGCATGTTTACGTTTGGGGAAGAAGAAGGTGAAAAAATTGATTTTGATAAAAATGAGATGCAAAAAATACATGATGAGCTTAATACTTCTGAGAGTGGAGACTTGATCACACTTGGTAGTCCTCAACTTGGCCTTGAGGAGATTGGTGATTTAGCTTTAATGCTCAAAGGAAGAAAATTTCAAAAACGTTGCATGATCTTCTGTCCTAGCGCAATTAAAGGACAAATAAGAGATTTGGGTTATGCAAATGAAATAGAACATGCAGGAGGGGAACTCTTGTTTGACTGCTGTACATGTCTATCTCCATTGGTTGACAACAAGGAAGTGGATTCTGTTGTTACAAATAGTGTAAAGGGAGCATATTATCTGAAAACTTCCAACAAAGTTGATGTGAATCTAAAGAGTCTCAAAAGAATAGTGCAAGAGGAAACAAAATGAATGTCAAAGTAATCGTGCGAGGAAAAGCAAAGGGCTCTTTGCTTGTAGCAAAAAATCCAATAAACTTTCTTGGGGGAATTGATAAAAAAACAGGAATAGTGCATGACAAAAAGCATGATCTCTTTGGGAAATCAATTGGCGGTAAAATTCTTGCATTTCCTTTTGGAGTGGGAAGTAGTGTTGGGGCATATACTTTGTATTCTTTAAAATATAACAACTGCGCGCCACTTGCCATGATATGCCTAAAGGCTGACTTGACAACTGCATCTGGATGTGCGATATCAAATATTCCGCTAGTCATTGCAAGCAAAGATGATTATGATCTTCTGCAAGAAAATAAAGAAGTAACACTTGATGCAGTTGAAGGAAAAATTCTATAGCTCCAGTCTCTTGATCTGTCCATTTGGTTCTGTTTCTTTGAATACAATTCCCTCAAATTTTAGAATCTTTGTACTCTTTTGTTTCCAGTAATCAAAAGGAGCTCCTGCCTTTTCACATGTGTGACCGAGAAACTCTTCCTCATTCCATCCATATTCTACAGGAACTTGGGGAAGAAGTAAACCTGCTCCAAGCTCCCATTTTATAATAAGGCCATCCCTACCTATCTTTATCATTTTAGGATACTCGGTTGGATTATTGACTCTAATCTCAACAGGTGGGGTGAGTATGGTTACTTCAAACGTGATATCGTTTAATTCTTCAAATCTTACAGGCGGAAAACGTGGATCCTCTGTAGATGATGCTATGGCAGCATCCAAAAGAGACTGGTGCAATATTTTATCTGGAGTTGGAAATCCTATGCATCCTCTTAGGTCTTCTTTTTTGTTTAGCGTAACAAACACTCCTGACTTGTATGAAAACCTGGATTTGATCTCTTTGGGCAGTTCGATTTTCCTTCCTTCCTTGAGATATTCTGTAACAGCTAGACGTGCAGTTTTTACCAATGTTTGACCGTCATCGTCTGATAGGATCAATTCATCATATCATTTAACTTGGTTGCAAATTCTTGAAGTTTTTCAAAATGAGTTCCTTCCCAGTAAATCTTTTTACAAGAATCACACATCCAAAACTTTTTCTCTCGTTCTAATACTCCCTCTGGAATTTTTCCTATGATTCTATACTTTTCAACTGACTGTAAACTCCCATTGCACGAAATGCAACGAGAATTATTTGTATCCATGACAAACCTGTCAAGCTTAATTTTTGCATTTATCTGCATGATTTGCTCAGCCTCATCACTTCCCCTGATGAGAACAAAACCAATGTCCTGTTTTTCTGCACTTTTGGTAAGTTGTTCGTCTTTTGTCAAAATTATACGTTTTTCATTTTTTGCTATCAAGATTAGTTTATCGTCCTCAATTGAGGAAAAGTACTTTGAATCATATCCTAAAATTCTTAATTTCTTTGCTAAATTGCCTAGCATTGCATCTACTACAAAATTTGGTTTGTCCGTACTCAATCGTATGCAGCTCCATGACCGGCTTCTACTATGTGGCTGTCTCCAGCAGGCAGCATTCTTATAAAATCATCCATGGAAATTGCTTTTACTATCTCTTCTTTCTCTTTGAATTTCATGAATTCTAATTTTACTTTTCTTGCCATCTCTGTCATGTCTACACCAGACGGTTCTATTGTTACAAAATAGATGCAGTGCTTTTTAATTGCTGATGGCGGTCCACACATTAAGAGATAACTTTCATCTTTTTCATACAGACCAATTGATAGCTGTAACGTGGCTACCTGTACAAAATTTCTAGATCCCTCGATGACAAATGATCCCTTTGCAATGAACTGTCCACTTGGCGCAGCAGTCTTGACCTGATCTGGTTTTATCCAGAATGCATTTAATCCATATACTCCTGCTCTCCATGCTCTGCTGAAACATACGGTTGCCTGCGAGACTTCTTTTACGCTAGAAAGATCACTTTCTGTACTCTCTCTTAAAAGAAAGAATGGTGATCCCACGATCTCTGCATGAAACACCATGTCATTTTTGTTAAGGTGTTTTCTTATTACAGCTGAATTTGAAGAGGAATCGCGTCCTCCTATTGCCAGATGGCCATCTGAAGTGATAAACCATCTATATCTTTCAAACCACTCCTTCTTTTTCTGGACTGCAAATACAATTGAATCCTGGGCAATACTTGCTTGTTTTTTGACAAGTTCCAAACTCTTCTCTGTTTTTTTCTTTTCTAGATTAATTGTATCAGTTGCCCTCATCTGTTTTTTTGATTCGTTAAACAATATTGAGGCAATTGTCTGAATTGATGAGTGGGGATCAACCTTTATTTTTTCTCCATTGACATTTATCAGAAAAATACCGCTCTCTCTTGCTGTGTGTGAGTTGTACCTGTTCAATAATGGTTGAATAACTGGATCTTCAATAGATGCTACACCTGTATATGATGTCTCAAGAAGTGCCTTTGCTACACCAGAGATTGAGCTTGATCTTTCCTGAACAAGTAAAATTGCTTTATTTTGTTCTTCGAGTTTATGCTCAAGCTCGGTAATCTTCTGGTTTGCAGTGGTAGATTGGGATGATTTTCCATGTTCAAGGAGATTCTCTGAGAAAAGTGAATCTAGTCCTTCCATGAAACTAGATACTTTTACTGTATTGTTTCTTGCATCCATGTTGCCAAGAGGTACGGGAATGACATCTGAATTTTTTACATCGCGTATTATGTATGCATCATGGTCTCCTGTAGTTACTTTGTCAATCAGACCCTTTGTTGCCTGGAAGATATCTTCAATTTCTTTATCTGATAATGTATTTCCTAACTTGTCTGGGTCCAGGTTGCTTATCCTGATGATCTCTTCTGCATATTTTCCTGGCAATCCAAGTGTTCTTCCTATCCATCTTACAACTGGCGTGGAACTTGTTTTGATCTCTTCAATATTTTCTTTTGTGACATCTAAAATGTTTAATCCAGAAGAGGGAGGTGGAATGTAATTCAATCCTACTCCAAGCTTTCTATGTCTGACATCAATTGAATGCAAGAGGGAAAGAATCTTCATCTCTTTATTGCATAATATGATGTTGCCGTCTCCGAAGAATTCCCCGACTAGGATAAATTCTTGGTCAAATCCTGAAAATGTTACGTAAACAATTCGTTCGCTTCCAAGCTGCTTAATCTCTATTATCTTGCTGCGCAAAAGATCATTTCTTAATCGCTTTATCAACCGGTTTTCCTCCATTTGATTTATTTTTATTCCAGTTATCCACAAGCCAAAAGTAGAGAACATGATGAGCAAATCTGGTTTTTCTGCATGGTGTAACTTGAAAAGAAGACTGTTGCGACTTACGCCGTAAATATTACTTACATAATAGTCCTTTACTTGTTTATCCATCTCCGTAATCAGGTAACGCAGTTCTATACCTGCAAGTGTCATGATACCTAATTCTTCTGGCCATTGATTATACCTTTACTATTAAGATTGTAACCAAACATTTTAAACGGGATTAAACCGAGTGATTTTGAAAATTTAGTTGACAAGACACCCAAAGAAAAAAGATGAAACTCCAGATGTTGATGATGGTACAAAGGATAATCCTGCAGGGCTACCTAGCCAAACCGAAGAATCAAGGGTAAAGAGTGGACTGGATAAATTATTCTGGCTAAGAGTGGGTCTTGGAGTGATGGCAGGAGCTCTTTCTGCAATAATTGGTAGCAGCCAAGCGTTCTCAGTTGAATCATCTAGAGTAGGATTGGGCTTTGGAATAATGATAATGCTGTTTATTGTTTCATATGTGATAGCAAAATCCATGAGAATTCCTATTGCTATTACAGACAAAAAGAAACTGATTACAACTGGATATGGCAGCTATTTTCTGATGTTCATCTTTTGCTGGATCTTAGTAAATACCCTCATTCATCCAGATGTGGGAATTGCAACTGTCAGGTAGTTCTAAATATTAACCAGTTTTTTAGTAAACTAAATGTGGCAACATCGTACTCCGGGAATTCCTGATGAATTATTTGATAGAGTAGAGGATGTACCAATTACAAAAGAAGAAGTACGTGTAATTCAGATAAGTAAAGCAAGATTATCATCTGGACAGATAGTGTATGATGTTGGATGTGGAAGCGGATCAATATCTGTTGAAGCTGCACACCAAGTGGGATCTTCTGGTAAAATATTCTCAATAGACATTGATCCTAACGCAATAGAACTTACAAAGAAAAACCTGGACAAGTTCCAAATCTCTAATGTATCTGTCATTTTGGGAAATGCAACACAAAAAATTGATGATCTGCCAATGGCTGATGCAATATTTATCGGCGGTACGGGTGGGGAGACTGCTGATATCATAAAACTATGTGAATCAAAACTAAAACAGGGAGGCAGGATAGTAATAGGAACCATTCTTGTTGAGACACTATACTCTGTACTAAGTATAATTGAGAAACTAAAATTCTCATCAGTTGATGTAATTCAGGTGACAATATCCAAAAGCAAAAAAACTTCGACAGGTACCATGTTTCTTGCAAGAAACCCTGTTACTATAATATCTGCAACCAAAATCTAGATTTAATTAGGTACAATTTTGAGTACAATCAATGCATGATCTTGTCTGTGTAGGATGTGGCCCCGGCGACCCAGAGCTTTTAACAGTAAAGGCAGTCAAGGCAATTCAAAATGCCGAAGTGATTGTCTGTCCTACCGCCAAAGAAGGCAAACCTAGTATCGTTTATTCCATAATAGAATCACTGGTGGACAAGTCCAAAATGCCAGAGGTTGTTAACTTGGTCTTTCCTATGGTCAAGGAAAAAGATACTCTAGAAAACAGTTGGCTACAAAATACCCGAGTCATTGCAGAAAAGGTTCTTTCTGGAAAAAAAGTGATCTATCTTACGGTGGGCGATCCATATCTTTACAGCACATGGATATACATTGATAGGGAATTACAAGCAAAATATCCGCAGATAAAGATCAGCGTAATACCTGGAATTGTATCCATGTTTACCTTTGCATCCAAAGTGGGAATTAGTCTTGCAGAAGGCGCAGAAACCATGGCAGTGATTCCGTCTTGTTATGATTTATCCAGAGTCAAGGAAACTGCAAAAAATTGTGATACCATGATCTTTCTAAAAGATGGAAGATACTTTGATCAAGTCATATCATTACTTAGAGAAGCTGGATTTCCAGACAGTTCGATTTTTGCAATTGGCCAAGATATAGGAACTGATCAG
>JABDBR010000002.1 GCA_013288545.1 Nitrososphaerota archaeon
ATGAACTGATTTGATTATTAGATATCTTGTGTCAGGATAACCAAATGTAGTTGTAATCAAGTCTACTGATTTTGCATAGCGATATGTTATTTCTAAAAGCGAATAATTCTCTAAGTGACAAATCAACTGTAAACGGGATTTTTATTAACGAAGAAATATTTCCGGGTTTTATTGAAATCATTGGTTCTCTAGAGAAAATATGAGGAGGTAAATCATTCTCTGCTTCAAACCTACAAGATATCTTGATGATTTCTAATACATGCTTCGAGTCGTTCTTAATTTCTACTCTAAATTCAGCTTTTTCTAAATACGTAATGTTAGAGTGTGGGTCTATCCAACAGCCAGCTATTGAGAGTTCTTGTTTTGCACTCATATTTCTATCACTTCATTCAAAATTTTACCAACCAATTTTTTATACAAACTAATTCACGATCCTTCGCTTGTCTGTCATACCTCTTCTTTTTTGGCAAATACAATTAGCTTTAACAGGCGAATTTGTATTGATCATGAAACCATCTTTTAGCTCAATTTGTGTGAGACTGTCGTAATCAGTTCCAAACACTCCTAGAAGACCCAAAAGCTTGTTCAGGGCCATGCTGGAAGCCATGGTTGTCATCGTTATGATACTTGGTTGTTTTTCTATGTCTTCGTAATATCCTTCTTTCGTAAGTGTATTTTTTTCTTTTTCTGATAAAGATTCTTGCATGATCACTTTTCCATCAAGTGTTCCGGTACACCAAAGACATGCAGTATCAGGTGTAACCACTTGCACTTTCATTATTGCCTGATTGATTGATTCGTCTTTGTTCATGAGAATTCTGCAACCTACGTCGATAAGCGGCACACAATATTGCACCGATATGTCGTTAAGTATGGACCTGCTTGAGAGATTATCAGTACATGCAAAGATTACATCGGAATCAATTAGTACCGATACTATGTCATCTTTTATGACATCTGTCTTAAATGCTTCCACTTTTGTTTTCGAAAAGCTCTCGATGTATTTTTTCAATACGTCCACTTTTGGTTTTCCAATATCACTTTCCTTTGATCCATAAACTCTAGATACGTTTGTCTTGTCTAGAATGTCTCTGTCCACCAGACGTATTTTTTTGATCCCCATTCTAGCAAGTTGTACTGCTAGAGGTGACCCTGTTCCACCTGCCCCAACTATGGTCACTGTTAGTTCTTGTAATTTTTTCTGGTTTTGTTTTCCAAGTACCCTCACTTGACGATCAAACTTAGAATCTACCACATATGGTCTTGAGTCAAAACCCACTCCTGGAAATTCTGACATGATCTTTCCTACTATTTTAATGCTAGAAACCGGCTGTATTTTGCCTCCGTTGAATACAACTCCACATATTCCATGTCTGCTGAAGACAAAACTACCAAGTGGTATGTCTACCAGTATTTGAGAGAGATTGGCAAAGATTCGCTTGTTGGATTTTTCATCTATCGGACTAAATCCTGAGGGATGTGAAAAGTTAGGATGTGTGTGCACAAATATCAAACTAGAGTTATTTGTATCTGCTCTGACAACGGACTCATTTATGAAAGATGAGCTTGGCTCTAACGAATGTTCACCGCTTCTATTCCAAGAATCATCTTTTGGTTTTAGCACATCGTTTACTAGAATCACAAGTCTTCCTCCTTTTGTCTTGTAAGAGGTTGCCAAAATGAAGCATCCATTCTCGCTTGGCGCATTACTAAACAAAAACTTGTTCAAATCTTCAAATAGATTTTTAGGAAAAATAACTTGCCACATTTTCAATCTCCTTTTAGTAATCTTTGCTGAACATACGACATGAAACTAGTAACACTGTCTTCCGATGGATTCCATGGTTTGCTATTATATGGATGATAGCTGAATCGTCTCCAACTTTTTCCTAAATGGTTTTCAAAAGTATCTGCTGCCTTTGGTTGACCATTATTCTTTAGCGTAAGTTTTGGGTCTACCCAGAACATATCAAATCCAGCATTGGGATAATACGGTGTAGTAAAAATTAGCAAATCAACTTTTTCTATATTATAAATTCCGGAAGGCAGTTGGTAGTCTTTGAAGACAATGCATATCTTTGGACTTTCCTCTACAATGTCATAGGTATACCCTTGTTCTTTGAGGATCTCGAGATCCTGTATTAGCTCATCAGGTATCATCCGTATGGCACACTCTTCAGTATTGCATTGAAGTGAAGACCATTCTCGATCTTAACCGACTGATCTGGCTCAATCTTCTGGCTATTCTGACCATGAATTAGAAACAAATCGTACTGGTTTGGATCAAAGCCTGCTTTTTCAAGGATCTGCCTGCCGGTAAGGGAATCTTCGGAAACGTGAATCTGCTTCTTGTTTACGAAGATTATTTTCTCATGTTCTTTGGTTTTGGATTCTGACTCCATCTAAATCGCTTAATGGTATATTCATGACTATAATATTTAATCTTGTTTACAAGAATAAGGTTAATAAAGTTAAGAAACTTAGTAAAATTGACAATGTCAGGAAATCTGAGAATACACATAGCACCGGTAGGCTTTGAATTTCTAAGGGTAACTGAGCCATTAATCAGAATGCAGGCAGACAAAGTATATTTGGTAACTTATCAGGAGGATGACAACGCTACAAGGTTTTTTACAAAAATAAGGAAAGAACTTTTACAAAAATACAGGCATATCAAAGTTGAAGAAGTCTTTATCGATATTTGGGATCTTTACGAGTGCATTCAAAAATTTAGAGAAATCATTCTTTCTGAAAAGGGAAACCATGTCTACATCAACGTCTCCACTGGGACAAAGATTACTGCAATTGCTGGAATGCTTTCATGTATGTTATGGGATGCAGCACCGTATTATGCACCAGTGAGATACCCTTCATCTAAAGAAATTGAAATTCCAACAGAACAAGTTTTAGATCCAGAGTCATTGCCAGTTTATGGTATCAGAAAACCTACCAATGAAGAGATGCTAGTTTTATCATTATTGAATTCAGCTGGAGGTAAAATAAGAAAGTCGAAATTGATTGAAAAGTTGGAAGATGAAGAAATAATTAAAATTAAAGACGAGACTGTAAGAGAATTAAGTGATGCGGCTAAACACAGCCAGCTTCGAGCAATTCTAGATCCTATGGAAAACAAATGGAAGTTTGTTGAAGTGGAAGCAAGTGGACGACGAAGTGAAGTATCTATTACAAAAAAAGGAGCAACTGCATTGAAAATTTTTGGTGTAGAAAATTCTCAGTAATATCACAGTTGTTATGTATAGATACTTTTCTATGGTTTAAAAGATCATTAGAAACACTATATTACATGGGAATCAAGAAAAAGATGATTTAATTATTTAGTAAAATGAAGTGTAAAGACCTTCTGTCTCAGTATATGCGTATTTCAAACCACTATTACTTACCATAGTAGAAGGTTTTTCTGATTCATGTAAAGTAAGTATTTCATCCAGAGTAGTAACTGGATGCATCTTTCCTGTTCGTTGGAATTTTGTAGTGGCATGAAGATAATCATACCTTATCAAGAATCCCGTATGACAAAGATAGTCGGTTAGTGCCTTTAGAGGTTGTCTATTTTGCACAATTTCTTTAGGTAAAATCTCTTGCAAGTATTCCTTTGAAAAAAACCCTTTTTTTATTTTGAAATCAACTTCTTTCAAAAATCTTGAAACAAGCGAATCTGGATTGTATACACTGCCTAGTTTCATTGTCCTCTTCTTTCCATTTCTAACAAGAATGCAAACTACGTCATTCTCATCTTTCTTACTAGTACAGAAAACATATTGTGCAACACCGCCCTTAACCAAATGTTCTCCTTGAGTAATTAGAAATGGTTTGTTGTACTTTTTTGGAATAAGATCTTCCAAAGGAGTTAGAGACGGATCTTGAATTCGTATTGAACTGACCTCGTTTAATACAACTGGGATCATTAATTTTGGAATGCTGATTATCCAACCATTAGTAGTAAAATCTTCGTTTAGTAGACCTTTTGACTGTAAATTAGAAATACCTTTGAGAACTTCATTACGTAATCTGTTAGGAAAACCATCAACTAATTTTTTCTTCTCCTTAGCACATTGATTCTTGAGAAGAATGGAACCGATGAGTTTCTCAATACCGTTCATAGGATCCCCTGTATACTAGACTGCTATATAAAATGTCAGTTTTGGCGTGATATACTATACTTTATGTCTTTTTTTAAGACAAAAAGACCTTATTTAAAGGTAATTTTGGCATAATAATAAATAGGTGATCTACTAAAGTGGTTCGAATGAGTCAAGAAAGCGAAAGCTACTCAGGAATTCTTACAAAAATATTCCCAACTCCAGCATCCCCACGAATTTTGGACTTTTTCCTAGATCATAGAGATCTGGATTATTCTATATCTGAAATTGCCGAAAAATCTAGTCTTTCAATAAGGACAATCGTTAGAGAATTACCAAAACTTGAATCTGTAGGCCTAATTTCTAGAAACAGGAAAATAGGAAAGGCAGTATTATTCAGGTTGAATACTGAGCTTAAGGCAATAGAATTACTTTCAGAATTCACATTAAGAATCTCACAACTTCCATCATTCCATGAACCTCAGAGAAAACAAGATTATCAGGTGATAATGGAGGAGATACCTACGGGCAATTCTATTTTGACAGTAGATAATAAAAATTAGAAATAAAATAATTCTTTTAGATTCAAGGTTATCATACTTCGATGTTAGATTCTTCATATTTTTTCCAAAAGTCAAGTGTAGATTCTGCTTTTTCTATGATCTGATCATATGTCAGTATGTCTACATTATGAAAAGCTTCATTCAGTAATCTAAGTCTAGTTTTCTGAGTCTCGGATAGATCTGTAGCTGCCAAGGAACCAATAATTGCAATTCCTTTAGAATATGTTCCTCTCATTTGATTTTCTATAGAATAATCAACGGCTTGATTTATTCCATCATAAACTTTTTTTGAGAACGTTCCATCATTATTAAATATAGCATCATTAGCTTCCTCTAGTTCTATAATTACACATTTATCCAAACCATCCAAGCGTTGTATTACAAAATCAGCATGTTTTTTTCCAATGTTTGTCTTTCCAGTTCGTTTTCCACTTGAATCAATATCAGATGCAATATCTTTACCAAAATATTCAATTCCTAAAAGCCAGTAATTTTTGGTTAAAAATTTGTGTATATCTTTTTCATCTTTGGTGGAAGTATCAGTATGTTCTTTGATTTTCTTTTTAAATTCTTTTAAACTCTTTTCAAGTTTTATGTAGCGGTCATACATTTTTGCCATTTCAGGCATCTTTTTTGCGATCTTGTTTTGTTCTAGGATTGAAAGATTAGCCAAATTTTGAATAAATTTCTTAGATACTTTTGACTTTAGAATGGAATTGAGTAGTGTATTTACTTCTTTTTCACCTAGTTTATCGACTATTTCTAAAAACAGTTTTAGTTGAATTTCGGGAGATTCTGGCTTTAATTCTACATATTTTTTTATTATTTCCGTACCTAATTTTGAGCTCTCAAAACTCTTCTTGAGTTCTTCACGTTGTGGCTCATCCATATTCTCAAATTCTTTTATCATGAACTCAATTATCTTGTAACGAGAGTTTCGTAACTCGTCAGATAGAATACTTGGTTTCTCTTTTTTGAAGAATGCCACGGGAACTTTTTTAGCAAATTCGCTAGTGATTTTTCTAGAATATTTTGTTACTCTTAGGTTTCTAAGGATAGGATTAAGTTCATCCGAATAAGATTGGAAAGTATCAAGATTAAGGAAGTATACCGTAAGAGTGTCTGTGTGCATGATATAGAATGGTTCCGAATCTTTTCGCTTGAAGAATACAACATCAAATTTATCTAAATCTCCATGTATTTTTTTTAGATGAAGTAATAGATGAGGTAATTTTGCAAACCCTACCTTTGTCCATCTTTCTTTTTGTTCTTTAGTAGGATGGAATGCAAAAAATAATGTCTTCTTCTTTAATTCATCATAATAATTCCAATGTTCTCCCACTCGAAAAAAGTCCGTAATGATGATATCATCAGGAACTAAATCTTTACCAGATGCTAATTTGTAATTTTGAATTATATCCTTTACTTTGTTAACTAAGTTATCAGTGGGAATTACATCAGACGCATTAGATTTTTTTGAAATTTCTTCTGACAACTAGAATTGTATACTATTTCCGATCTAAAAAGGATCTGATCAGTTTATCACGATAAATGTATGAAATGATCGTATCACGATCAAAATTATTATTAATGATTTCAAAGATTTACTGAATAAAAATTCTTAGTGTAGATCTTTTCTCTATTCCTAATAAAATTATAAAATCTGATCGACTTACAATTGATTTAGCTAGTTAGTACCTGAGTTTATTCGACATTGCTGTAGTTTTTTAAATAATTTGTCTTCTCTTCGCTGTTTTCTACTAATTTTTTTCACATGCATATTCTGTGTAGTAGATTCTGAATTTCCAATATCAGTCTCATCAACATCATCGATATATGAAAAATGATCTTTTATAGATAATACGATGGTCATGAGAAGATATTATCTTGAGAATTAAAGATATTTTTCATTTTTAATCCAATTTTGTGATATTAAACTATTCAACAATTCTAGTACTGTTTACTTCCAACCACTTCCTATTTTCAATATAATTAGGCATGAATTTTCGTACTAACTCCCAAAATCGATGAGAGTGATTTCTTATCTTCAGATGACATATCTCATGCAAAATAACATAGTCTATTGCACCTTTTGGAGCCTTGAGAAGATGTTCATTTAAGTTGATCACGTTATCTTTTGAGGCACTTCCCCATCTAGTTCGCATCTTTTTGATAGTTACTTTACTAGGAGTAATTCCTACTTTTCCAGCATAAGAATTAACCTGTTTTAGCAAGAACTTCTTTGTGTATTTCTTTGGGATGTAATTGACATCTATTCTTTTTTTGAATTCTAATTGTTTTTTAAATATCCATGAAGCTTTACTTTCAACTATTTTTTTTATTTCAGAATTTTTCTTTGTAACAGGAGTTCGTACTATAACTTCTTCACCATCTACCATAATTTGTGATGTCTTTCTTCTTTTACTCTTGATAACAGAATATTCTATTACCGAGTTGCCGAAACTAATCTTTCTTACCGTATTTGTATCTAGCAATTTTAATTACCTCTTTTGCAAGTTTTTCTCTTTGGTCTTTAGAAAATATCGTAGGATCAAGGTTATCATATACTGCAAGATAGATGTCATTCTCTGTTGTAGGTTTCTCCCACCATTCCACAATAGAAGTTATTTTCTTTACTTTGGGTGTTATTTTATTAGCATGTTCCTTGTTTGATTCTTTATCTTTGTGTTCTTTTTCAAATAACAAAAACATTGCAAGCTCAAAATCGTCTTTAATTCCTGTTTCTTCCTGTAGTTTTTCAGGACCTGAGATTGCAGCATTGTAAATCATTCCAAGCGAGTTAAAGTATGTAGCTGCATCAACTCTTCTTTCTTTTTCTTCTTCAATGAGTTTTTCTAATCTTTCCTTTAATTCTTCATAGTATGCTGGATTGTTTGGTGATAGTTCTCGTATAACCTGCATTGCCTTGTTTTTAACAAGTGCAGTTTTTGCTTTATCCTTGAATTTTGACGCAAATGCAAGAAAGTTCTCATAGGTAATTTCTCTTGGCTCCATCAATTCACGAATACCTAATGAACGAATGTGGTCATCAATAATCTGCTGGACTTTTCTACCATATTCACTCATGTTTGGCCTATCTCCATAGTAGGCAGTTCGTATCATAGCCCTAATTTTACAGCCAAATCGAAAGTCTTTCTCGTATGGTTCTGCCTCTTTCTCGGGTAATACGGCATCTAGGGCTTTTGCAAACATCTTAAAGGCATACTCAAAGTTCTCTTGTTCGTCAACAGGCTCAAACTTTAAAACAATCTCAGAATTGTCTTTCTCGTCTAAACCCTGAATTATATCCAAAAATTCTTTGTGTCTGTTATCAAGATCAACTAGATCATCTTCAAGAGAATCAAGTACTCCTTGTACATCTTGCTCTTCAAAGATCTTCAATGCCTTTTGTAGATTCTTTGTAATTCCGATATAATCAACAATCACGCCATAGGTCTTTTTTGCATCATACAATCTGTTTACTCTTGCCATTGCCTGTAGTAATGCATGCTCTTTCAAGGGCTTGTCAAGATACATCACTTGAGCAATCGGAACATCATATCCTACAAGCAACATATCTACAACAATCAAAAGTTTTATCGGATCTTCTCGTGATTTGAAATCTTCAGCTTTTACTAATCTCTGTTCAGGATCAAGATAATATTCACTCCAACTTGTACCATCTTTTCCTTTTTCATCTGATTCAGATGTCATGATAATTCTAGTTGCAGGTCCTCCCATCTTTTTCAATTCCCTATGGTAAATTACTGCGGCATCTCGTGAGCTTGCTACAATTATTCCCTTGTATTCATTAGGTTCAATGTGTGTAGTATAATGATTGATTATGTCTTTACAGATTTCACGAATTCTTGCTGGTGCTTCAGCTATCTTTGCTTTTGTTGCATATTTTCTTTTCAGCTCAGCTTGTTGTTCTTTTGGTAATTTACCAAATAGTCTTTTGAAAATTTCATCTAGTGTACCTCCTCCTTCTACAAAAAGCTCTGGAAGTCTTTCATCATGTTTTACTTTTAATGTAGCACCGTCTTGCTTTGATTCCTCAAACGAATACTTGTCAATTAATGGACCGAATTTTTTGTATGTACTTCTACTTTTTTTATCAATAGGAGTACCTGAAAAGGCAAAAAAGGCGGCATTAGGCATAGCTTTACGCATGTGGCTTGCAGTAAACTTGTACTGAGAACGATGTGCCTCATCTACAAGCACGAATATCCTCTCTTTAGTAGAAACAAAATCCTTGGGTTTTCCAAACTTTTGGAGGTTTACCATTATTGTTTTGCCTTTTACATTGGTCAATAGCTTGGCCAATTCCTTCCTATTTGTGGGCTTTTCTGGATCTGGAAAACCACATGCCTTGAAGGTATCATGAATTTGCTTGTTTAATTGGCGTCTATCTGTAATTACAACTATTGGTGGATTTCCAAATTTGTAAATTAATTGAGTTGCAAACCATATCATAGAAATAGATTTTCCTGATCCTGGAGTATGCCAAATAACACCACCCTTACTTTTGATGTCAGTACTTTTTCGTACTCTGTCTACAGCTTTTGTTACAACACGATATTGTTGATGTTTTGCAATCTTTTTTACTTTCTTTCCTTCTTCAGATTCATAAATTACAAAGTTTTTTAGCATATCCATCAATGTTGATTTGTTTAACATTTCAGCAAGAAGAATATCTTGTGCAGATGGAGTTCTCCCTGCTAGTTTTTCAACTTCTTCTAAATTTTTAGGATAGGCACTAGACCATTTTGCGTATGTGTTTGGTCCTGCTGCAACAGTTCCACATTTTGCTGCAATATCACAAGTTGCAATTATTGCATGATTGTAAAAGAATAATTTCTGATGACCAAGACTTGTGTCTTGATATGGTTCTAAATTTTCTTCCCAAGCTTCTTTCATGAAATCATGAGAAGATGGTTTTTTGCATTCTATTATTACAAGTGGTATTCCATTTACAAAAACAAGAATATCAACTTCAATTTGTGTTCTATATCCAAAATGCTTGAATTGATTTGTAACTATGAATTCATTATCTTCAGGATTTTCAAAATCAAAGAATTTTACAGTGATATTTTCAATTCCCTTTTCTGTATATTGTTTTACCGTGATTGGTTGAGCTATAGCATCTTCAGTAGAGCGTCCAATGAGCTTTATTCGTATTTTTTCATTGGCATCAACCGAGTCTTCTGAGGCTAGAAAACTGTCCTCATGGATTTGCCTTATGGCATCCTTAACTCCGTCATCATCTATCTTATTGAGGCGTTTTAGTGCCGCTTTTAGCCTTGGATATAGCAAAACTTGCCTATGATCTGGTCTTTCAGATTCCTTGTTTATCTCGTCATTTCTAAGATATGTGTACCCTAGGGCATGAATTAGCTTTAAAGCTGGAAGTTCAACTTCTCGTCCTTCCTCGTTATCTTCTATCTTAAAATTCAGACTTTCACCCTTATCTGACCTGTTAGAAGCTTTTGCATTAATCCTTTCTTGAGATTTTCAAGATTGGATTTATATTGTTGTTGGAATTGAATTTTTGAATCAGCGTTTACAAGTATCTGAACGATTATTTTTTGTTCCGTAATTGGAGGAATTGGCATTTTTATGAACTTTAGAACATCTTCAGAAAGGTTTTGTTGCTTTGTGCCTTGAGCTACGTTAAACACAATCTTTTCTCCAAAATTCAGATAATAATAGAAGAGATATTTTGGATCTACTTTCTCAGATGGATTCAAAACCATACATGCCTGATTTACGGCTGCGTTAATACCAAGAATTCCACACTTTCCTCTGGTACCTGCAGCTTCAAGACCATAAAGTGCAATAACAAAAGTACCTTTTGGAAAAATTTTCAATCTTGTTTTTTGTACTGCATCTTCTGTTATCTTCTCTAATGTATTAGTAATTTCTCCCCTGTTTAGATCAGTACTAGTTATCCAAGGTATTTTACCGTGAAAATATTCAGGGTTTTCACGGCGTGGCGTACTTCCAGATTTGAATGAAATAAATTCATCAAAACGTAACACGTCCCAATTTTCAGGGAATTCTTCTATTTTACCAAACAGAAATTTGGTCTTCTTGAATTTATTATGTCCTATTCCCTTAGTCAACAATTTCTGTGTCACACCTTTGTTGAATCTTTGAGTTTGTTCTATCTCCTTTCGTGTTAGTTGTACTAATGAATCAATATTTGAGAGAATTGAAGATATTTTTTTTTGTTCCCATAGTGGAGGACATGGAAATCGTAAATCTCTTATCTGTTCTAAATTAACTCTGGGTCTTGTTGTTCCCATTCTTTCTTTATCATATTGTTTTCCACAAATATTTGAATTAAGAACATATTCCACATATTTTGAATCGGCTTTGTTTGATGATGTTCTAATTCTTACTACGTCCGCAACTACGATCCCAGACGAGAAGTTCTCTGGAATTCTACATGTCTTACCAATAGGATCACCCAATTTGGCAAGAATTAGATCATTAGGTTGGTAGGAATGATAACTAAGTTCTTCTGCTTTTTTCTTACTAACATATTTAATATTTTTATCTTTGAATTGACTTCTCTCGATATTCTGAAGTCTAATTATAGGAACTCCCGAAGATTTGTAATCGCTTACTTTTAGATTAGAACCAAAGGGTCCTGCAACTATATCATTATCTTTTTCAGCTAAATTTGATAATTTTCTAAATTCCCATTCTTCTGGAATTTCTTCATATTTACCGAAAAATGATTTTACTAGTTTGTAACCTTGTTTTGCTTTTTGTATTTGCATCATCTAAACCTTAAAACCAAGTTCTTTTAAATCAGATTTTACTTTAATCTCAAGAGATTCTTTTTCTTTTTCTAATTTTTGAATCTCATTTATTGTTGATTGAATATCGATCTCTTCTTCTAGTTCTGAAATGTCTACATATCTTGGTACATTGAGATTAAACTCGTTTTCTTTTATTTCATCTAAATCTGCAACATGAGAATATTTTTCAATATCTTTGAAACCTTTGAATGCAGAAACAATTTTGTCTATGTCTTTTTCTCTAAGCTTGTTACGAACTTTGCCTTCTTCATAATCATCTTTTCCAGCAGCGTAAATAAAGAGAATCTTGTTTTTTCTGTTCTCAGGTTTGTTTTTGTTTAGAACAAGAATGCATCCTGGAATTCCTGTTCCAAAGAATAATGCTACAGGAAGTGCAATTACTGCCTCAATAACATCGCCTTGCAGATGTTCCTTTTCATTACCTAGAATCATATTTTTACGAATCTTTTGCTCTTCTCCACCTCTGAATAGCACCCCTTGAGAGCAAACTATAGCGGCCTGACCAGTCTTGTTTAGACTTGCAAGCATATGTAATATGAAAGCAAAATCTGCTTTGTCTTTTGCAGGAGCTATTCCATATCTGAATCTGTTATAAGGATCCTTTTCAGCACTCTCATTTTCCCAATCTTCACTAAATGGGAAATTTGCAAGAACTCTATCATATTCCATCAATTTACCACCAGTTACAAATTTTGGTTTTTGTAAAACATCACCCCATTCTATTCTAAAATCAGGAACGCCATGAATTACCATATTCATTTTACAAATGTTTACGGTGTCAGGATTACTATCTTGACCATTTAAGGTCATGTTCTTTAGAATTTCTTTTATTTTATCTCCAGTCTTTCCTTGTTTATGTAATTGTTCTTCAGCAAATTTTCTTGAATGTATTAGCATACCACCTGAACCACAAGTAGGATCACAAATTCTATGATTGTATTGTGGCTCTGTTATGTGAACAAGTAATCTTACTACTTGTCTTGGAGTGTAAAATTGACCACCTTTCTTCTTGGTTTCATCTGCAAACATTTCTAGAAGCTGTTCATATGCATCACCAAAGACATCTTCATTTTCTAAATCTGAAGTACGCAGTCTTTTTTCTCCAAATTTAGCAATTAATTTTCTAAGACTAGTATCAGGATATTTTTCTTTTACATTAAATTCAGAATATGTCATGGTGCCACCAAGCTTTTCTTGGTTTGCCTCTTCGATCTTTTTACATACCGAGATTATCTTTGGCCCAATATCTTCAGAAGCTTTTTCTAAAACAGACCACCTTGCATCCTCTGGAATAAAGAAATCATGGCGTCGTGGATTTCCATACGCCTCGTCCTTGTCTAGATTCTGCTCTTTCATTATTTTTTCGGCATTTTCTTCAAAAACGTCATTTAGTCTTTTGAGGAAAAGTAGAGTAAGTACAGGTTTACTGTTTTCACTTGCGTTTAGGGATTTTCTTAGAATATCAGCGGTAGATAAGAGGTGAGTCTTTAGATCTGCAAAAGTTATTTTTTGATTAGGCATAAGATGATACATCAGATTTTTTTTAGACACTATTATTGTTTTATAATTTTTTTATACTGAAGTCTTAATCTATTAAGACACAATCCATTTTTGTCTTTATTTCAGACTATCTTTTGAATAATTTACTACTATCTCACGTAAAATTTCAACCGTTATAGGTATAGTCTGATCATAGGGATTATCACGATCATCAATTACGCCTTCCAATTCATCATTCAAATTCTCTGTCTCTTCCAATAGGTACATCAAAGACACGCGTGTTTGTTGCAATTACTGTACTTTTGTTATCAGTTTTTTGTATCGAGATTTTGATTGTCATAAAGATAGACATTCCATTGGTAATTATGTAATAACCATCCAAAGATTATAGATCTTTCTACAAAATGTTTTGTTACATTGTACGTTGTTTTTCTTGTGTTACAAGTTTCAACCATTTTCTTAATTTATTTATAACATGTGAAGAAATTTGTAGCATCTTATCATGAATTATTCAGAATATCATTCCTGAAAATTCAGGTCGTACCATACTCGTAGGGTACGGGAAGAGCGAGAAAATACTAGAAAGAATTACTTCATACCCAGTAACTGTTAAAAAAATCTCGAATTATCTTGTCTGTTATACTGTACTTGCCACTAGTCTTTTGAACCAAGTCATACTCTATCAATCTAGTCAGAAACTTGGGCAGGCCTGTCATTTTAAGAGATGCGTCCTTTGCAATATCAGACACTATTTTTTCTCCTGTAGACAGCGAGACAAGTATCTTCCAGTATGCAGTACTCTTGTAATCAGAGCCCAGGTCTTCTGTTACAATATAATTGACATAGATGTACAGTGCTCCGGTAGTACTTGTAAGCAACTCTTGGTATGTGTCTGTCAACGACTCCCCCTTTTTGTATGCATGTGCAAGCATTACAAGATAAAATGGATGTCCTCCAACAAGATCAAATGCTCGCTCGGCATCTTGCTTGCTTGCAGCAGGCTGAGACTTTAGAAATAATTCCACTGCATAGTTTTTTGCCAGTTCCTTGATCTCTAGTATGATAAAATGACCAAAGAGTGGACTGCCCCCTTCTGCCAGAATATTTCTTAGATAGTGTATTCTTGAACCGCTTACTATGAAGGAGACATTCTTTCTGCGCTCAAGGACAGCTCGAGTGACATCGAGAATATTTTTTAGATCAGAATATTTTTTGTATTCTACAATGTGCTGGAATTCATCTATTATGATTACGACTTTACGACCAGAAGCTTCTGATATCTTGTTTGCATACTCAAAGACATCTGTTAACGCCTTGCGATAGTCTTCATCCCTATCTTTGACGTACGGATCTATTGCTATTGTTGGACTGCCATGTTCATCAATTCCTGCGATAAATCTTGCACGGACTCGCTTTATTTCACCTAGCTGTGTTAATGCAGATTTTACCTTGGATGCAATCTTTGACGTGGTAGGTAATGCATTGTAATAGGCCTGTGTCAGTTCCTCAGTTAATTTCTCGGCAAGGTCAACTGGCGAATACCGATATTCTCCAAGGTCAATGTATACTGTGATAAGTTTCTCATCCAGCTGACGCCTTACCTCTCCTAGTATGGTTGACTTTCCAATCCTTCTATGCCCTATCAAAGCATAGTTCACATTGGCTTTTGTATCAAGCATGGTGTTTACTATTTTTCCTACTTCCTCTTTTCTGTCTACAACATCTTCAGGTGGCTTACCTACTATCATATGCTATATAGAATATATGCTATGTAGTATATATGCTTATCAGAATATATGCTAAACAGCATATAGTTTGGCAAGACTGGGATATTCACGGATTCTGAGGTAGCTGCCAAGGCAGACGCGTAGAGTACAAAACAGTGGTTTTTGATAAATGGAAACAAAATTACTTTCATCATACCGCAAAATTTTTGGCGGTAAAATGAAAGTGTAAAATTTAGTTGAAAATGAGTGGATGTGCTGTTAAAGTACATGGCTGAAAGAATTTGAAAGGAAATGATCATTATTAGAAAATAACCACATAAATTTATCTCGGGAAATTGTCTAAAAATTCATGACAGTAACTAACGCTGTTAAAGGCTTGAAAAATATCATACGACTCAGAGAGGAGTTGATTAAAGATCTTGATACCATGACAAAAGATTCGAAAGATGAGTGCATGACAGGAATGATAGAGGCTCTCAGTGATTTCATGACAAGAGACATTGGTTCCTTTGAAGGGATACTGGGAGAGATTCAAAGTAAAAATATTACAAAAGTGTCTCATAATAGTAAGAAAAGGAAGTAGATTTTGTGCGTGCCTTATACTTTGATTGTATTATAGTATGAAAAAAATTTGTGAAGTAAAGCCACTGTTGTTTGATGGCTATCTAGTACTAGCATTGAGTAAAGAATGGCTTGATGTCTTTGGTGAGATGCCAACATTTGAGGCAAGCCTTGATGATGATGGAAAATTACATTTGATAAGTACAAAATCGGCTTACAAGAAAAAACTGAAGAGTAAAAAGTAGATTGAAGAGTTTACACTTTTGGCATAGTTGACAAAATTGATTCAATAAACTATTTGAAAACGACTAAAAATTTACGAAAGGTTATTGAATCACTACTTGATAGTTCATCAATGCAGCTTCGTGTAAAACCCTCGATCTTTATCCCATTAGAACCCATGTCTTTAGAAGATGTATTATTAGAACAATATGAAAATTTTGACATCTATTGGTATCACTGGCCCATGGATGGAATATTTCCTGGTGGAGATTATGAACCTGTTATCGTGGTTTATTCCACAGATTCAAAAATTTGTTATTTGATTGTTAGAAGAGGCTGGGAGTACAAATTCAATTCTGTGGATGAACTTGAACAACCAATTGAAGTCATATTTGAAACACTATTTCATCATCCATTTCCTAGAACAAAATTTGACTCTCTGTATAATTTTAGAAAAGCATTTCTCTCCGAGAAAGACTATGATCCTAAAATAATACAACCCAGCGAAATATCAGAAAAATTTCGAACTGGAAAAGATCATCCTACTGGACGCGGTCGCGCTTATGAGGATCCTGCTGTTATCGCACAGCGCATATTTGAGGACGAGTGTAAAAGTAACAAGTAAATATTATGATATATATTAAAAGATATATCTACTTTTATATATAAATATATAATAATAAATACAACGGTACTGAATATTAGTTATGATGAAAGTGGACGACGATAAAAAACAGATACTAGTCAAACTCTCACCTAGAGAAACTGAGGTTCTAAAAGAAATCGATTATCTAGCAAAACAAAGCATTCTACCAAGCAATAAAACAGAAATTTTCAAAAGAGGCTTGCATATAGTACGATACCTTTCTGAAGTTAACGAACGACCGCTACTTGAGATACTTCTAGACAAATTAAGCTATGTAACAAAAAATCCAAGTGCCAGCGGTCTTGATGTTACACTGTCTCTATCAACTGCAATCTTGGCAGTCATGATAGCAAAACATGGCGTGTTAGGATCAGAAGCATTTGAAACGGTCCCCCTTACACTAAAACTGTTCCAGGGTGTTGATCTAAGTAAGGTGGATCAAAAACAGAGCATGGAAACTTTGAGGGGACTAACCACAAGTGTGGATACTATCTTCCTTAAACATCAATTGGACAAGTCTGTAAAACCAATTCCGATGTGAAAATGATATGCGTAAAAAGAATATGCTCAAAAAATTTTGGCCTTCTTTAACTAAGAAGAATATTCTTGTAAAAAAGAGAAGATCTAAAACGATTAGAGGATCTAAGGTGGTAAGAAAAAATAAGGTATTTTATCCATATCAATACAGATTACCTGTTTCAACAAAGAGAAAGGATCTGACTGATTTTGACAAAGGTCGTCAATTTGCACGTCTAGGTTTGTCTACATATAATTCACAGACAAATAATGCTCCTGGTTACATTGGAAATACTAGAATCCATCATGGAGAAATAGGTACTGTGTCATTGATACTGGGATTTTTATCTAATAGTACATGGCTTGCTGGAATGGGAATGGAATTAATGATTGATGATATACATGATGTAAATGAATGGTTTACATTTAAACAGACTCCATCTCTTGGCAATTCATTAAATTCTAATGTAGTTTTTTAAGAAAATTATTTTAGATCTTCAGGACTCGAAGGGTTGAAACAGGTTCCATCATGAGTGAGAATTTTCTCCCTTGAAATGGTACCCAGAATTTAGTCAAAATGAAATGAGTTTACTGTTGCAAAAGTACATGATTGAAAGAATCTGAGTGACAGGTCATTACTAGAATGACAAGTAACTAGAATCAGGCATGATTGTAATATAATATAACATTGCAAGAAAAGAAAGATTATAGAGTTACCAGCAATTTGTGTAGAACCGTTTTGAATATGATACATGACGGTAAAGAAGGCCATTTCACACATTGATCTTTTGATTCAAGACAAGCAGGATCTCAAAATGAAAATGATAGGCCCAGTACTGCCACTACCTATTCCTGGTGACCTTGTAAACAGATTCGATAGAGCAATGGGAAGCATGTTAGAGACAGACATTGAATGGTTACAGTCAATCAAAAGGCAGCTTCTGCCAGAACAGCACAGGACGAAGATAGTTTGCAGGCATCCAAAGAAAGACCATGATGTTGATCCCAATGGGCAAAAATATTGCACGGGGTGCAATGCGAATCTGTAAAGGGAAGGGAGAATCGTGACAGTCAAGAAAGCCATCGAACTAATTGAACAAAATAATAGGCATCATCTAGAAGGTATCGAACTTTACAATGAGGTTCTAAAAAAATACGAGGAACCAGGCAAGACAGGTCCTCAGCCCAGTGAACTCATGAAAATGATGCGAGAGATATTCCTAGGCTTGATGACAATGATCAAAAATACAAAGGAGATCCAGATACAGTTCAACAGCGGCATAGTCAAGTTGCTGACAGAGAAAAAGGAACTGGTGGTGCAGGACAAAGTGAATGGCAGGAGAAATCAGGTGAGAAAACTATTGTCAGAAGGCTACAAGCAAAAGGAAATTGCACAAAAAGTAGGTAGTAGTCTGTCAACGGTGGAAAAAGACATTAGAGAAATAAGAAAAGAAATAATGAGCGAGGCTCAAAAAGACAAAATAGATACAAGATAACTAGGAATTATAGTAACACTGGAACAGAAGTACTAGAAAAAATACTGATCAGGAAAGTTTGTAAAAAGAAAATGTCGTTAGACAGTCTAAATAGTTTAAAACAAAAAAGAAAATCAGCTATAAAAGATATGGGCAACAAAAACTGATGACTATATTTTTGATGTGATTTTTACGAACGAGATATTCTTCTTACCACGATTCGTATTTTGTATAAAAGAAATATCAACATCTTTCTTCCTTATCTCGCTGCCAGGAAGTTTATACTATTTTTCAAACTGATTTTTTCTTACTATCCATCACACTTTTGTGTAGGACCTCTATCAATTCTTCAGGGGTGTTAAACAGTTTGCCCTTGCTTTTTCGTGCTTGTTCAACGTCCTTAATTTCTTCCATAGAAAGTGGAGGTGAATTGATTTTTACTTGTGGCATGTATTTTAGAGGTCTTTTCTCTAATTAATCTAACCATGTTTCATGCTGCAATTCACACCTTTCTTTGTTCGTGAATCTCAAGGATCAAAGAGTTGGTAGTGATGTCATACATCTTGTTTTAAAAAAATTAGTTGGTATGGAAAATCCATGTTATTCTATTGTATCATAATAGAAGATTTTGCTGCAAGCAGATATTTTTGTTAATTGGCGTTTACCCAAAAAGATGGGCAATTTAACATTACAGAATTCCGTAATAATCACATGTCAAATCAGTGCAGAGTTGTGTTGTTTGTTGTATGTGGATTAAAAAATGAAAAGAGATTCTAGAATTGGTGGCTATGTTGCCAAATGACATATGCGGAGTTTTTGTTGTGTAAGCTGGTGTTGCTTGCGCATAAAATGTATTTTATTTATAAGGAGTTACAAACTGGACCGTCTTGTTCATGTCCAAGATGAACATCTTTGGGGCAACATGAATTGCCAAGTTTTTTCTCAAATATTACAGAATTCTGTAATGTTTTTTCTGACCCAAAAAACAAGGTACACTGTAAACCAAAGTCAAGTTGTTACAAAAATTGTAAGAATCCTATTGCATTAATTCTATCATATCTTTAGAACGGATGATAGCTTTTGAAGCTTCTTTTGGCATGGATTTTGGAAACAAAATCTCAAAGCCTACGACGTGACCCTTGTCATCCAAATCGACAAACCTGTCTTCTCCCAAGGATATTGTCTCCTTGATGTGTTTTTTACTTGGAGCCACTCTCACGTACAGTGCATTTGCTTCCTTATCGTATTTTACTGAAGCCATTTCTTTGTAATCCTCCTGCTGTCTGCCACATGACTGATATTATTGAAACTCGTGTATTAAACTTGCTATGAACAACCATCAAATATGCTGGCTGATTTGTAAGTGGATGGTTAACTAGTGCAAAGCTCTTGTAATTTTCTCTTCTTTCATCATAAATTGTTTCAACAGTGTTGTTGATAACAAATGCAACATCTTTTTCACTGATGTCTCTTTCCAATGCCCTTTGTTTTGCATGTCTTGTCCACTTAACTTGGAATGGTAAATCGTTGCTGGTGTGAATTATAATTACTTAAGGGTTTTTGAGAGCTAGTGCGATTTTTACAGGTTAAATTACTTCCATCTTAGAGCAGAAATTTCTGCCTTGTGATGGAAGTACAAGATTAGTTGAAACAAACGTGTTTTACTGCTTTACAGGCATATTCATCTATTGACTTTGTGTTTAGAACAAGTTTCATTATAGGGAAGAATTTTCTTCCTTGGAATGAAACTGCAAGATTAGTTGAAACAAACGTGTTTTACTGCTTTAAAGACGCGTCACCTATTGATTTTGTATTTGGAACAAGTTTCATCATACCATCAAAATTTTGACGGTATAATGGAACTAAAATTTAGTCAGGACAAACGTGTTTTACTGCTTTAAAGACACGTCATCTAGTCAAACTGTAGACAACTAGACTTTAGCCTTTTTTCGGACAATCAATAAAAATGATTTACCCCCAAATTATGCTTGGGAATATGGCGCTGACCTGTTTAAAAATTTCACCAATGTACAATAACATGAGTGAGATAATATCGGTACCAAGAGAAACAATCCTCAAGCTTAAAGAAAAAATGGATCTGGTACAAAAAAGGATAGAAAAACTAGAAAGGTTGATACAAGCAAAAAACTCCTAGCCTTTCTTTTTATCAATTATATCGGTAAACATCTCTTTTAGTTCTGCATATTCTTGCTTAAGCGCCACTAAATCCTTGGAATATTTATTTTCCAATTTTAGTTCTTCATGTCTTCTTGTTTGTAGGATTTGGGCCAATTTCTTTGATAGTATGTTACCGCATTTGATACAATGTGACTTGTCAGAGCTATTTCTTTCCTTACAAGACGGGCAAATCTTTGAGAACAGAATTGATTCCGAGTCATCCTGTTTCTTGAGTCCGTGTAGTTTCAAGATGGCATCTTTTTGGTCACTAGCTGCCAGGTGTTCGTATCTTACCAACATGTGACTTGAGTTACCCCAATTTCCATAGACTTTGGCTATATTGCCAAGCTTCTTTGAATACATTGTAAGTGATGTGTGTCTGAAAAGATATGGCCATACATGTTTTTTTATTCCAGATATCTTTTGTGCATTTTTTAAAAGATTGAAAAATTGCGGGTACCTTATGACACCAGAATCATTATCGTGATACCAGAGAAAAGCATCAGGGTCATCACCCTTGGGGTGTTCTGCCAACCACTCTGTTATAGGGATAAAACTAGTAATTAGTGTCAGTGTCTTTGGTCCCGTTTTACCAGTAGTCGATACTTCCAAACAATCAGTCTCAAACTTTAACCCATTAATTTTTATGTTAATCAACTCGCCTGGCCTGTAAGCCCCTTCAAACAAAGTAAAAATCATGGCGATGTTTCTTTTCACGTATTTACCACCAATCTGTTTTACAGCCTGGATTAACTTGAGAATTTCCTCATCAGTGAGTAGATCGTTTGCTTGAATCTTTTCATATCTGTCCTTGAATGATCCAGGTGTAATCCACGACACGTTAGGATCATAGTCTTTACCTTTTGTTTTATCCGCAATCTCGTCATGCACTGCGTAATGATACAATCTCTTCAGGGCAGTCAGGGTGTCCTTCTTGACTGAATTTTCATAATCTGTGTCAGCTATTATTTTGTGTATGAATTCAATTTCTTTTTTTGTCCATTCGTTTATTTTTTTATCATCTTTGATTTTTAAGATCCGCTGGATACATTCACCATAGTTAGATATTCTTCCATGTGATTTGTTCTCAAGTCTCAACCTATCCAGAAAAGCGCAAGCAGTGTCGGCGTTTTCAGGTAAAAATTTTTTGTGAAAGGCAGCCTTGGCGTATTCGATCCTGGCTCGGCTATTATGGATGTCAAGCTTTATGGTTTTGTTCATATCGTCATAATATGGCCTAGTTTAAAAACGGGAAAATTGTTCATTGTGGGATTTCATTGATAAGAATAACGCAGAGAGAGGGATTTGAACCCCCGCGTGCTTGCGCACATAGGCTCTCAAGGCCCACGCCATGCCGGGCTAGGCGACCTCTGCAAGTTTTTTTTGTAAGGACTTGTTAAAATTTGTTTAAGATCATCGTTTTTTAGAACTCTGAACA
Organism: Nitrososphaerota archaeon; assembly: GCA_013288545.1. Lineage (GTDB taxonomy): Archaea > Thermoproteota > Nitrososphaeria > Nitrososphaerales > Nitrosopumilaceae > Nitrosotalea. The sequence continues at coordinate 21,757 of JABDBR010000002.1, forward strand.
TTCCATGTAGGAATGGATAATAAGAAAAAGAAAAGGGACGAAAAATTCTAGTGGTGTGCGTGTGGATTAACAGAACCGGTTTCCATTTTTACAAAGGTTCCAGCTGCTTTTTCATGGTGTTCTAAGTTAGATTGGTCTACTTTGATGGCTTGTGGAGGGCAAACTGAAACGCATGCCATGCACCAAATACAGTCATGCTCTCTAATTGGATCAGCCTTGTCTGTGTAGTCCGCTCTGTGTTCTTTTTCAGATTCACCAGTTCCAGCAAATGTGGCACCTATTGTCTTATTTGCAGGAATATCTTGTTCTGTTCTGTACCATTGGAAGACTTGGACAGGACATGCTTCAATGCATGCACCATCTGCAACACATGAATCCCAATCTACAGCTACCATAGTACCACTTACGCCCAATGGTTCGATTTTTTCTCCTCGAGCCTTGAATGACTCGATGCAATTTTCATCTTTTGAGGCTTCTGCTAATCTACCAGGGCCCCATCTGAAGTGAAAATGCTCACCATCGGCGTGATTTATTTTTCCAAGTGGGTTGTAACCCTTTGGAAAATCTTCTGGTATCGGCATGGTTTTTTGTCGCAGGCTATGTTATTTAAACCTAGACAAAACTAAGTAAATTTTGCAATCTCTTTTTCATGTATGTCTTGATTTAACTGATCAACCTTGATTGCTTTAGTAGGACAAACTTCAACACACGCCATACACCAAATACAATCGGCTTCTTTCACAGGATTTGCTTTGTCAGTGTAATCTTTTCTATCATTTCTACCTGTTTCACCAGGATTTTTGTACCATTCAAAAACTTTGACAGGACAGCTTAACAAACAGACTCCATCAGCAATACACGAATCCCAGTCTACAGCTACAAATGTACCATGTACACCTATGGGTTTTATCTCTTCACCAGTAGCCACAGAATCAGATTTTACTTTAGGATCTGATGCTGCTTCAGCAAGACGCCCAGGACCCCAAACCAAATGATAATTTTCACTTAATGGATCTTTGAATTTTTCAATCACATGATGATTTGTAGGGAAGTTAGGGTCTATAGGCACAGTATCCGAGATTGTTGTTACTTATTTAAAGTATATACAAGATAAATTCATATCTTTCACAAATCGTCCTAGTTTATTGGGAATTTTCAAATATGATGTATATCGCAATCCTAACGTAGGCATTTATGCTAAGTGTAACGACAAGTTTGTTTTCATACCGAATGGATTTGCTCCAACAAAGGCAAAAAACCTTGCAGAATTTTTAAAAACCGATTATGTCTTTACGTCAGTTGCAAACACAAGATTACTTGGACCGCTGATGGTGGTAAATAACAGTGGACTTTTGCTTCCACGCAATTGTCATGAAGAAGAGATATCACACTTGAAAAAATCAACCGGTCTTAATGTTGACATACTTGATACAAAGCACACTGCAATAGGAAATCTAATTTGTACAAATGACAAAGGAGCAGTAATGTCTCCGCTTATTCCAACAGAATATGTCAAGAAAGTTGAAGATGTATTACGAGTAGATGTCATAAGAAAAAGAATTGCAGGATATCATCAAACTGGTGCAATGACAGTAGCAAATTCCAAAGGTGGAGTCATTCATCCATCCACAGAGGAAGAAGACATTAAAACAATATCGAAGGTATTAGGTGTAGGGTTAGAGCCTGCAACCATCAACGGTGGATCTCCTTATCTTTGTTCAGGCATGTTAGCAAATAACAATGCAATAGTTGTTGGAGGTATCACGAATGGCCCTGAGCTTGTAATGTTAACCAAGGCCTTTAGAGTTGAAGACTAGATTCTACATCACTTAACATAACATCTATCCTTACCTGTTTTTCAGAACCATTTTCCATATTTCGAATTATAACGCAATTATCATCATATTCCTTGGGTGCAACTATTATGACGCGTTTGGAGTTAGAAGCAATTTCCATCTGTTTTTTCAGGGATTTTCCAGATAGATCCACATCAGTAGGTATGTATTTTAGACGAAGTTGAGAGGCAATACCAATTGCAATTTTTTGCATATCATCATTAACAAAAACTACTGATATTCTAGCATCTTTAATCTGTAGATCTACCTTTTGTTTTTCTAGCAATAGTACAATTCGTTCTACTCCCCCAGCAGCACCAGTAGCACCAAGATCATTTCTTTCAAAGGCTTTTGTCAGTGTATCATATCTTCCACCACCTACAAGTGCACCAACATCAGAGCCTCTTTCAAATACTTCAAAGACTATTCCAGAATAGTAATCAAGACCTCTAACTATGCCAAAATTTATTCTGACATTGTGCACACCTCGATTTTTTAAAGTATCAAACAATTGTACAATTTTATCCCAATTCTTTATTTTACTAGTATCAATTTCTTTTTCTATTTCTTCAGGGAGTCCCTTGATCTCGGCAAATTTTAGAATTTGTTCTAATTCTGGTACAGAGTATCCTTTTTCTCGATATTCTGTAATTATGTCTTGTTTCTTCTTTTTTTGAATCTTATCAACAGCCCTTAGAATATCACTAATTACATCTGATGAGTCAGATTTGAAAACATCTTTAACATATGTCTCAACAAGTTCTCTATCACATACATCAATTACAATATTTTCAAGTCCAAGTCTAGTGAAAAATTTAGATGTAAAATCAATTATTTCTGCATCAGACTCAATATTTGGCGTTCCATAGATTTCTATGTCCCACTGATGGAAGAATCGATATCTACCTTTTTGCGGTTCATCATAACGCCATACACCGCCAAACGTTGAAATCTTTGAAGGCAATCGCATTGATTTTTGAGATGTAGCAAAGCGTGTAAGACCTATTGTAAAATCAAAACGCAATGCCACTTCACGATCTCCTTTGTCAGTAAAATAATAGATCTCATTTTTTATTGATGGACCGCTTTTTGTTTCTATTACAGATAATAACTCAATTGGAGATGGTTCCATGAATTGAAAACCAAATAAATTTGATGTTTCAATAAATTTTTGACGAACATATTCAATTGCAGAAGATTCCTTGGGTTCAATATCTCGCATACCGCGTGGTAAATCCAATTTCAAAACTCATTCTTTTTCCAATGCATTTAGACTTTCTGATTATCAAATCATGGTTAGAATAAATAGTGTACTTTGGACCTAGCAATCCATGGCTTACCGAGATCTAGATCATATGACAGATGCATTCATCGAAGTAACTGGAGGTACGATAGATGAAGCTTTTGAGAATGCAGGCATATCAGTAGTAGACACAATTGTTGATATCAAGTCAGTTGAAAATAAAGAAGATAGAAAAATAGAAATTCATGCAGGCGACTTGAAGAACTTACTATATAGCTGGCTTGAGGAAATGATCATTCTTACAATAACAGATGGATTTGTAGGAAAAACATTCAATGTCAAAATAGCAAAGAATGGTACATACCATCTCTTGGCACAAGTCAGCGGAGAAGAAATTAATTTTGAAAAACATCACTTCAAAATGGAAATCAAATCACCGACGTATCATCTCATGGAGATCAAAGATGAAAAGCCAGTTTTGATGCGGTTTCTTCTTGATCTTTAGGCTAAATTATTAAATAGCTTTTATCTACAACTAATCAAGTTTGGTAGACGAAGAATTAGAAAAAATTATGAAAAAGAAGATGGAAGAAATGAAATCATACAAGGAACCAGAAATTCTTGAACTTGTTGATTCTAATTTTGATAAAGCCATAGTAGGTGATACTCCAGTGATTGTAGATTTTTGGGCTACATGGTGTGGTCCATGTCAGTTTATGTCTCCAATTTTTGAGAAAATGGCGAAAAAATACAAGACCATTAGATTTGCACGGGTAAATGTAGATAATGCGCCAGGCATATCTCAGAGATACGGGGTTTATTCAATTCCGACATTTATTGTATTTAACAACGGAGAACCTGTTGACAAGGCAATGGGAGCAGTAGGAGAACCTGGATTAAACATGCTTGCACAAAAATATGCCTAGTAAGCGTAAAGTGGATTAACTTTTCTCTGAATTTCTATTATTTCGCGGAGGACTTGAAATTCTTCAGGGCTTAGTTTATGGGAAAATGTTTTGAGTAACAATTTTGCTTCTGGAGAAGGTGGAAAAGAATAGAGAATATCTTCTTCAGATATTTGTCTGCCTATTGTTACATTTTGAATTGAGACAGCTACCTCCTTACCTTTTTTTGCAACATTAACACTCTTACCGTTCTCCTGGATTTGATGAACTACTCCAATTTTTCTGCCATCAGAATTCATGACAGATACTTTTTGCTGTAACACACCTGCATTCACTAGTACTCCAAAAACTGCGGGGTTGTTCTGCCTAAACACGAACCCTTTGAGAAATGTGAATTTGCATATGGGTGTAAGCTCTTGAAAAATTGCATTCTCTTCATTTGCAGTATCATCTTGAACCCAATTGACATAGTTATCAATCAAGCTGTAAATTACTTGATCATGGAAGATTTTGATGTGACTGGCTTCTGCTTCATCTTGAGCATCTTGCAGAATCTTTACGTTAAATGCTATTATCACGCCCAAATGTCTATCACGTTCTTTTATTGCTAGTGCTTCCATAACGTCTCGTCGTGTTACTGGTCCGATATCTGCGGTTGATACAGATATGTTTTGTTTTTTCAACATGTCAGTTAAAGCTTCTAATGAACCAATTGTATCACATTTTAGAATTACTCCTTTTGTATCAGTCTTGATAAATACTGATTTCATTTCAGACTCGATCAACTTCTTGAATTCATCAATCTTTGATTCATCAGTAGTTACATAAACAGGACTTCCAGGAAGTGCACCCTCTAGATCTGGTGATGCAATCTTGATACCTGCTGCTGCGATTACCTCGTTTACAGGTCTGAATTTATCCCTAGGATCACGCATCTCATCAAGAGGTTTTGGCAGAAGTATTGCTTTGGGTTTTGTAACTATTACAGAATCTCTCTTGGCAACTAGAATAAAGTCACTTTTTTTCAAAGTGCCATCAATTAAGATAATGTTTGCAGTCATCCCAAGTCCAATCTCTTCTTTGACCTCAAGAACTATACCTCGTGTCTGTTTTTCAGTCTGGTCTAATTTTTTTTGCATATATTGCTGTGTTAGTCCAACCAAAACTGCTAATAATTCAGGCATGCCTTCTCCACTTCTTGCACTGACTGGAACTATTGCTACTTCTTTTAAGAAATCCTTTACTCTGTAAAATGCCTCTGAATTGTATCCTAGAACCGACAATGTTCCCACTACATTATACAGTAATTCATCAAGAGCGGTTTGCACAAATGGGTCTTGTTCTTTGACAGACTGTGAAATGGATTTTGTCGTAGGATTTTTTTTCCAACCAGAAATCATATCCACTTTATTCAATGCAATTACAAACGGAACTTTTCTGCTCTGCAGAATTTTTAGACTTTCATTAGTTTGGGGTTGGAATCCTCGGTTTACATCTACAACTAAAATAGCAATATCTGCAGCAGAGCCACCCCTTGCTCTAAGATTTGTAAATATTTCATGCCCCGGAGTATCAATAACAAGTAAACCAGGAATTTCTTGATTTTCTCCACCCATTTTTGCAAAAAGAGGTCCACAGACTTTCTTTAATGTGTCAGTAGGAAGAAAACTTGCACCTATGTGTTGAGTAATTCCACCAGCCTCTCTTGCTTGTACACCTGTACCTCTTATCTTGTCTAACAGTGATGTTTTACCAGAGTCTACATGACCCAGAACTGCGACTATGGGCTGTCGTATGTGCAACTACTTTCACTTGAATACCACAGCTATTTCTTTTTCAAAACTTTCCTTAGAATCAGAAGCATGAATGATGTTATCAGATATGCCTAGTCCAAAGTCTCCCCTTATTGTTCCGGGAGCAGCATCAAATGACTTGGTTGAACCTATCATCAATCTAGTTGTTGCAATTGCATTATTTCCTTCTACAATAGCTGCAACTACATTTCCCGATGTGATAAAAGAAACTAATTCTCCAAAAAACGGTTTTGTGTTATGTGCAGAATAGAATTCTTCTGCCATTTGTTTTGTAAAGGTAAACATTTTCAATTTCAAAATGTTAAACCCCCTGTGTTCAAATCTAGAGATAATATCGCCTACTAATTTTCTTCCTACACCGTCAGGTTTTACAATGAATAGTGTCTGCTCAGTCATTTTACTTTTTGACCTTTATTCCGCCCTTGACATATTTATTAGTCCACTTGAGTCTTCTTGGATCACGTTTTAGGACTAGCATGTTCTTTTTGCATTTTGAAGAACAAAACCAAAACACCGAACCATCATTTTTTACAAGCATGGTACCTGAACCTTTTGCTACAGGTCTATTACAAAAACTACAAGGCTTGACTAGAACACTCAATTTTTATCACTTTATTTTTCTCGCTTCACGTTCGGTCTCTCGTAATATGAGAATGTCTGACATTCTAACAGAACCTTTTACATTTCTTGTTAGAATTCTTCCCCTATCTTTACCATCCAATATCTTTACTCTAACTTGTATAACTTCACCAGCAATTCCAGTCCTTCCCACTATTTGTATAACTTCGGCAGAGGTAGGAACTTCAGTACTCATTTGCTAACTTGACCGCCTTTTATCTGCGACAAGGATGCCACAATTTGGTCTACTATATGTTGAGCATCGCCAGAATCTAATATCGCAGCAGCAGCAGAGGTAACATCAATTCCCAAAGACTTTCCTAATTCTTGTCTACTTGGAACAAAGCCATATGGGATTCCATGCTCCTCACACAGTATAGGAAGGTGAGCAACTACCTCTGGTGGTTCTACATCTTCTGCAATAATCACCAGTTTACTTATTCCCCTTTCAATTGCTTTTGTAACTTCGTTGGTACCTTTCTTTACTTTGCCACTTTGATGTGCGACTCTTACAGCCTCATAGATTGGGCTAACCAAGTCAGTGGGCACCTGAAACTTTACGTAATAAGCCTTAGCCAGATGTATCACCCATTGGGATCATTTCCATTCTTTCTGTCGTTTCAATTGGTTTTAAAAGTGTTATCTGTCAAGTGCAGTCTTTACCTTTTTCAGGTATTTTGCAAAAATATCATCCAATTTAGATTGGGAGGAGGATTCGGCATAGATTCTAGCTATTGGCTCAGTACCACTCAATCTTACCATAATCCAGCTTGAATCATCTAATGATAATTTGATTCCATCAGTAAGATCTTTTTTGTAAGGTTCCACTTTTAGAATTTTCATTATTTTTTTAAAATCATCTTTTGAGCATTCTATTTTTCCTTTCGTAGTAAAAGATGGAGGTAACAAATTCATTTCTTTGGATAAAGAATTTTTGCTGTTTGCTAAAAGATCAAGTAATATGGCCATGGTCATAGAACCATCTCTAACTTGATTATGTTTACCATACATGAATCCACCATTTTCTTCAAAACCAATAATTGCATTTTCTTTTACCATTTTACGAGAAACTTCAACACTACCTACCCTAGTTCGTAGAACTTTAGATTCAGAATTTGCAGCTATTTTTTCTATTACAGATGTAGAATTAACTGATGTAACTATCTTTGACTTTGAATATTTCTTTAGAATGTACTTTGATAAGAGTAATGCAGATCTATCACCTGTAAGAATTTTTCCAAATTCATCACAAAAAATACTTCTATCGCCATCTCCATCAAATGCTATTCCAAAATCAGATCTTGATTTGATGACCATGTTTGAAAGTTTGTCTAAATTTTGAGGGGTTGGTTCTGATCCCCGTCCTGGAAAAGTGCCATCTATTTTTTCATTTATTAGGATTGTCTCACATCCAAGATCTTTACATAACCTAGGGGCAGTTACTGCCTGAGCGCCGTTACCAAGATCTAACACGATCCTGAGATTTCGTGATTTGATTTTGCGTGTGTTAACTCGGTCCTTGACTCCAGAAATGTACGTGTCAATAGATGTGGATTCTTTTGTAATTGAACCAAATTTATTTGAAATTTTCCATTTTTTCTTGAAGTAAAATTCCTCCACCAGGAGTTCGTCTTCTCTTGATATTTCAATTCCATCTCTTGCAATGACCTTCATTCCATTATATTGTGGAGGATTGTGTGATGCAGTTATCATAATTCCTCCAGTATAACCAAGTTGTCGTGTGGCAAACTGCAAACAAGGCGTAGGAACTATTCCACATACTACAGAATCTAAACCTGCTGAGCTCAGCGCAGCTGTTACTATTTTTGATATAATTATACTTGATTCTCTTCCATCATAACCTACTAAGATGGGTCCTTTTTTGAAAAAACTTGCAATTGATAGAGTAATTTTTGAGATAAAGTCAAGGGTAAGATCCTCTCCAAATACCCCTCGAACCCCATTAGTCCCAAATAACTTTGCCATACCGACCATCAACAATAGATAAATTTGTCTTAAAAGTCATGGTGCATGCGGGAGTTGCCAAGCCTGGTCAAAGGCGCAGGGCTTAGGACCCTGTCTTTTAGGAGTTCGTGGGTTCAAATCCCACCTCCCGCACCTATTGAACTATACAAAGCTGCATTTCTTTGTGATTACGAAAATGAACACTACAAAAATTATTTGAACATTCATAGCAATGCCAATCACCTATAGTAGAACACACTTTGCAAATTTTTACAGGGTTGTTATGATCATAACTATTTCCCCTATTATGTGACCTGTGAGAACTTTTTTGTTTATCCATCATTCTTCCTCATTTAAGTTAAAATTTGAAAAACTTCTATCTCTCATTCAACAACACATTACAGAATTACAATATCTAGTTGGACTAGCATTCTTACAATACGTCATATTCCAAAAGGCTATTTAAGTATTAATAAGTGGAGTATGTCTAACAATTAGAATGGATAAGACAATTGTAGAACTGGTTGTGGTTGGAAATGACCATGAAGGTGTAGTAGCAGGCTTTACTAATTTCATTTTTCAAAATAACGGAAACATAGAGAAGATTAATCAAAATGTTGTAAAGGGACTTTTTGGAATGTACTTGGAAGCATCTTTTGTAAAGAAACTTGACGTAAACAAATTCAGTAAAGAGGCAGAGAATTTGGCAAAAAATCTCAAGATGGAAGTCAATATCCACTATGAAGTATCAAAAAGAAAGAAAGTGGCAATACTTGTAACAAAAGAACCCCATTGTCTAGAAGCTATACTTGATGCAAGAACAAAGGGTAAGCTCAAAGGAGAGATCGTAGTATTGATAGGCACAGAAAACACCTTATCATCTTTGGCAAAAAAGGCAAATATTCCATTTATCCTAGTAGATGAAAAAGATCAGTCGAAAGCAGAAGAAAAAATAATTTCTGTCATAAAAAAATTTAATGTTGATCTAATAGTACTTGCAAGATACATGCGTATACTTTCTCCCAATTTTGTATGGAGATATCCTAATAGAGTTATCAACATACATCCATCACTATTACCTGCATTTCCTGGTGCCTTTGCTTATGTTCAAGCATATGAACGAGGCGCAAAAATTGTAGGTTGTACCGCACATTATGTAACTGAGGATTTAGATCAAGGTCCCATAATTTTCCAAGATGCATTTACAATAGATGAGAATGAAACTTTAGAGTCTTTGAAAAAGAAAGGACAGAGATTAGAAGCTAGTACATTACTAGAAGCTGTAAAAATGCATCTTGATGGAAGATTAGAGGTATATTGGGGCAAGGTACATGTTAAACCCAAGAGATCTAGATGATAGTAAGAGACCTTGTAAATACAGATATTCTCAAACTAACAAAGAGAAGATCAGTCGCATTAATTCCAGTCGGATCAATTGAACAGCACGGTCCCCATCTTCCTGTATCCACTGATTCGGACATAGTTTCATACATAGCAAGACAAGTCTCAGAAAAAAATGGATTTTTGTTATTACCTACGCTTCAATATGGTGTTTCTTTTGAGCATCATCCATTTTTTAACTTGAGTGTATCAAGCCCTACTTTAGAAAAGATTCTAGTTGAGTTATGTGTTTCATTATCAAAAAACCATGTTGACAGGGTCATTATACTCAATGGACACCATGGAAATCTAGACGCGTTAAAAAAACTATCAGGTAGAGTTTCCAAGAAAATAGGCGTCAGACAACATATCATTGTTTATTCATACTGGCATTTTATGAAGAGAGTGTTTGATCATGCGGGATTTGTTGAAACATCAATCATGTTAGCAATATCTGATAAAGTGTTGATGAATAAGGCTGAAAAAGGACTGATTCCTGACAGTTTGTCAAAGAGTAAATTGAATCGATTAAGCAAGAAGGCAAACAAGTCGTTTATTTCAGTAACAAAAAATGGTGTCTGGGGAGATCCAACTAGAGCTACACGAAAGGACGGAAAGGCGATTTTGAATGAAATAATCTCAAATTTGGTAAAAGAGAGTCAAACTTGCCTTACTGGAATAGGTTGAAAGTTTCACCAATGAAATTTTAATATATACCCTCCATAGAGTGTGTAATAAGTGAAATAAATGTCAGTAGATATGGCAGTAAAAGTACTTGATGAAAGCCTAAACAAGGTTGTGCTTATCAAGCTGAAAGGCGGCAAAGTGATAAGAGGCAACCTTCATGGTTTTGACCAACACATGAACCTGCTACTTGAATCTTCAGAAGAGATTCCTTCTGAAGGAGAGACAAAAAGCCTTGGAACCATAGTTGTCAGAGGAGACAACGTAGTTATCATATCTCCTCCACCAAAGTGAGTGTATTATGACTAAGGGTACCACCTCAATGGGAGGCTATACAAGGAAACACGTACATATCAGATGTAGAAGATGTGGAAAAAATGCTTACCATGTACGACACAAACGATGTGCTAGCTGTGGTTTTCCTGAGGCTAAAATAAGAAAGTACACCTGGATCAAATGGTATACCTAAATGGAAGAAATAGCGCTAGTTTTTAGCTCTCTGGCAGGCGCATGCACCGCGGTTGCATTAGACAAAGTTCCAAAAATAAAACGCAATAAACAAACTCCAACTATTAATTCTGCAATTACAAATCAATTACATTCACTAAGAATGGAAAAGGAAATACTATCAAAAACTATTACAAGACTTCACCAACAAGAGTCAGACGTTACAATAATTCAAAAAGACAAGCTCTTGCTTCGTTATCAGCATCAGCTTGGAACAGTCATTACCAAGATTGAAAAACTTGAGATTGCAAGCAAGTATCCAGATCTAGGCCCAGTTGGTGATAGTTTGATTTCACTAATGGATAATAGATTATCGCAGTTAGATCAGAGATTACACGAGATTTCTTCAAAGATCACAGTAAATACGATCACTCAATCCAAACAATCTGAAAGACCGATTGAAACAATATTAGAAAATCCCCAAGTCAAGAAGATAGAACCTAAAATAGAGAATCAAAAAGAAAAGATCGAGATTCAAGAGGAGAGAATAGTAAAGCCAGAGTGGTTACCCCCAATGGAGATTCCAACATATGAAAAACATAGAACAGTAGAACTGAGCACCCTAACAGAGATCACAAATAAGATTCCACAGTTCCCAGCTGAATTCATTAGGCCTGTACAAATTGAACCACAGATTTCTCAAAAAATCATAGAACCGATAACAGTTGAAAAACCAATACTAGTATTACCTCAACCCATTACACAAAATGTAACAGAAGAGATCTTACCAGAATTACCGAAACCAGAACTTGTACAAGAACCAGAAAGAAAGATTCAGCTTCCAACAGCAATCAAAATACCTGAAGAAGAGAAATTAGAAGATGATGACAAAGATTTGGATAAAATAAAAAGCGAAATAATGAAGGCATTATCAAAACTAGAACAAGTAGAGGTAGAATAATTGACAGTGGATGATGCCATTGAGGCATTATCACCACAGGCGTTAAAGATGGTCAAGAACAATTTTGTCATAGGTCTTGGAAGTGGAAGAGCTGCAACATCCATAGTGAAGCTATTATCATCATACATTAAAAAGAACAAATTTTCTGTCAAAGCAATACCTACATCTTTACAGATCAAGATGGAAGCAGAAAGAGGAGGAATTCCAATAATAGAGGCAGACCAGATTAATCATATTGATCTAGTCTTTGATGGTGCAGACCAAATAGATACAAAAGGAAATATGGTAAAAGGTGGGGGAGGGGCCCTCTTGCGAGAAAAAATCCTGATAAGCATTGCAAATAAAGTTGTAATAATTGCTGACGAATCAAAATTTGTCAAAAAACTTGATCGAAGTGTTCCCGTAGAAGTTTATCCATTTGCAAGAAATACAGCTGATATGCAAATAAGAAAATATGGTGGAAAGCCACACATTAGACTACTAGAGCGCGGTTATCCATTTGTAACCGAGAATGGAAATATCATATTGGATTGCGACTTTGGTCAAATACAAAATCCCAAAGAACTTGCAACAAAGATAATAGAGATTCCCGGTGTCATAGAGGTAGGAATATTTCCAAAACCAGACATTATTTACAAGGCAAAAAAAAATGGCAAGTATGAAATCATACGATAACATCAGGATGTGAATTACACTATGAAATGTGATCGTTGTGAAAATATGGTTGTTTACTCTCGAAAATATTCTGGGGAAAATCTTTGTTCTAGATGTTTTTCGAATTCAATTGTAAACAAAACTACAAGAACGATATCAAAGTACAACATGATAAAACCTGGTGATGTCGTAGGAGTTGCAGTATCAGGCGGAAAAGATTCTCTTTCTTTGTTACAAGCATTAAAAGAAATTTCTCAGGATCATAACTTTACGCTAAAAGCGATTACAGTGGATGAAGGAATTCCAGGATATAGGGATGAGGCTCTAAAAATTGTGGAGGATTTTTGTAAAAAAATGGATGTAGAGCACAAGGTGTATCAATATAGTTCTCTTTTCGGTACAACTTTAGAACAAACCTTAGAGGTTAGAGGTGACGAAAAAGTTTCATCTTGCTCCATATGTGGGATATTAAGAAGAAGAGCAATTGATTTTGGTGCCATTGACCTCAAAGTTGACGTAATTGCAACAGGTCATAACTTGGATGACATGTTACAGACTTTTATAATAAACCTCATTTCAGGAGACACAAAAAAAATTGGCTGGATGGATCCTGATACTTCTGAAAATAAGACACGAAAGATAAAGCCATTTTGTGAGATTTATGAAAATGAGATTGTATTTTATGCATTTACAAATGAAATTCCATTTCAATCAGAAGAATGTCCCCATATGAACGAGGGAATCCGAACTGAGATTCGTAATTTTCTAAATTCCTTAGAAAAAACACATAGTGGTATCAAAAATAACATGTACAAATCAATTCTAAAGATCTCCACTACCCTCAAAAATTCTAACAATTCAGAATGGAGGACTTGCTCAAAATGCGGAAATGAGTGCACCGGAGAGATATGCTCCGTCTGCAATACATTGACTAATCTTCGATTAAACTAACCCTAATGCACATAAAGAACTTGTAATTACAATAAATTTGGTAGTAGGTAGGGTTGGGGCGCTAGCCGTGCCCTGTCTCTGAAACCGGCTATATGCAGAGACCAGTAACTGCTGGATAAATCTCTAGATAGACGGTACTCGCTTGACTTGCGGATATGAAATCACGCCGAAGCGGGTGGATACAGGACTGAGGTTGTCCGAAGGGATAACTCTCAAGTTCTAACTGCCGAAAGGGATGAGGTCCGGGAGGGAGCAATCCTAAGGTAGAGCATCCACGCTGCTTCGTCTACGTGGCGGATCTTGCTTGACTTGAGATGAGACCGCTTGTCTAGACTGGAACTAGCGGATCTACTACCTTAATATTCTTAAATTAGACTAGGAACAACATGGAAGGATTAATCTCTGGAAAGAAGAGAACTTATGATGAATTCAGATCAAGCATACCCTCCAGTGTAGTAACACTGTTTGATGAACTCCGCAGTTATTGCTTGACACTTGGAAGAAATGTAATTGAAGATGTTCGTATGCACAGAGTTGTATTTGCAAAATCAATTACATTTAGAAGTTTTGCAGACATTGAACCTCAACGAGACTTTGTCACAATAAAGATCAAAAGAGATAGAAAAGAGCCAGAAAAAGAAATACAAGTAAAAGTAAACGATAATCTTGATGAGATCAAAAAACTTCTTTTGGATGCATATACTAGCATCCATTAATAACGAATTTCAAAATCAGAAAATTCTCCAACATAATTTTCCTCAGTAATTTTTAATTCTGTTACAACTGCACCAGCAGAACCAAAGCGAGCCCATTCTACTACCGCATCTACGCTTGAATCATTTCCTTCCAGAGTTGCTTCTACGTTATCATCCGGAAGATTTCTTACCCATCCTAAAACATTATTTTTTTCAGCTGTTTCCATCATTCCTTGACGAAAGTAAACACCTTGGACTCGTCCTGTTATCAAAAGATGAACTCTCTTTGAATCCATGGTGTTTTTATTTTTTAAAACTACTAATTAGTCTTGAGAGATTATTCGCGCTCTTTCATTCTGGATCGGCCAGTCTTTCTAGCTGCGATGCTTCCAACCTTACGTCCAGGTGGAGCGTTTCGTGATACGGTAGAGCTTCTTCCAACATGTTGATGTCTTCCACCACCGTGTGGGTGTACATATACAGCTTGAGCAACACCTCTGACTATTGGATATTTGTGTCCCTTGGAACGTTTTCTTCTCCATGCAGGTCCAGCTCTCATAAATGGCCTATCACCAACACCGCCTCCAGCAAGAACTCCTATCATGGCTCTGTTCTGTGGATTAAGGGTCGTAAATTTTCCAGATGGTAGTTTTATTGTTACACCTTCAGAACTATGTGAAAATACTGTTGCATATGTACCAGCAGATTTTACTATTGCTCCCCCATCACCAAAATGTTTCTCGACATTACATACTATAGTACCATCAGGAATGTTTTGAACACTAATTACGTTACCTGGAGAAATATTAGATTTTAGACCAAATTGAAATTTAGAACCAATTTTGGTACCAAGAACAGATGGAACAAAAGACTGTAAACCAGTTTCAAATTGGACTTTAGCAAGAGGAGCATCTCTTCCGGTTTCATGAACAATATCTATCACTTTAGCTTCATGTTGTTCTGCCAATGGGAATCGAGGATATTTGGCTGGGAGTAACTTTCCAGTAGACGCAGCACGGAACTGCATTCCTCCTCTACCTCGTCTTCTTACTAGTGGTCGCTTACCCAAAGTACCCGTTTTGGTTTATCCTGTAAATTTTAATCTTCTGGTCCTTTGTTTCGGATCAAAGACGACAAAGGTATAAAAATTAGTTTGAGGGTGCTAAAACTGTGAGCCAGAACACACTCTCCCTTAAGGTACTTGAGGCTTATACTCGTGATGTCGGGAGAGGAGTGGCACGTATTGATTATGATTCTATGGATTCACTTGGGGCGTCTACAGGCGATGTTATTGAAATTAAGGGAAAAAGAAGGACTGTAGCCAAGTGTTTACCACTCTATCCTTCTGACGAGGGAAAGGGGATTATCAGGGTAGATGGATTGGTTCGAAATAACGCAGGTATTGCAATTGGTGATACTGTTGCGGTAAGAAAGATCAAGGCAGTAGCTGCTGAAAAAGTAGTTGTTGCCCCATTAGAGGCAATACCACCAATCGATGAGAGATATCTTGCAGATGCATTAGAAAGTGTGCCATTGATAAAAGGAGACAATGTAATGGTACCTTATTTTGGTGGAAGACTAACTTTTCAAGTCATTGGTGTTACACCTGCAGCTGACGCCGTACTTGTCACACAAAAAACAGTGTTCCACATTGCAGAAAAAGGAGAGACTCTTCGCGGTGTACCTCAGGTAACCTATGAAGATATTGGAGGATTAACTGATGAAATTAAGAAAGTTCGTGAAATGATAGAACTTCCTCTAAGACATCCAGAAATTTTTGAAAAGCTTGGAATTGAAGCTCCAAAAGGAGTATTATTGTATGGACCTCCTGGAACTGGAAAAACATTGTTAGCAAAAGCTGTTGCAAATGAGAGCAATGCTCATTTCATTAGCATATCAGGACCAGAGATAATGAGCAAGTTTTACGGTGAAAGTGAAGCTAGATTAAGAGAAATTTTCAAGGAAGCAAAAGAGAAATCTCCATCCATCATATTTATTGACGAAATTGATTCGATAGCTCCAAAAAGAGAAGAGGTGACTGGAGAGGTAGAAAGAAGAGTAGTTTCCCAATTACTTTCCCTAATGGATGGTCTTGAAGCTAGAGGAAAGGTAATTGTAATAGCTGCAACCAATAGACCAAACGCAATTGATCCAGCTCTTAGAAGACCTGGAAGATTTGATAGAGAAATTGAGATCAAAGTACCAGACAAGAAGGGTAGAAAAGATATTTTACTAATACATACAAGAAACATGCCTCTCAGTGATGACGTTAATTCTGATAAAATTGCAGCAATAAGCCACGGTTATGTCGGCGCTGATTTAGAATATCTATGCAAAGAAGCTGCAATGAAATGTCTTAGAAGACTACTTCCAGAACTTAACATGGAAGATGAGAAACTTCCACCAGAGACACTTGATAAACTAGTAGTCAATGGTGATGATTTCCAGAATGCAATAAGAGAGGTTACACCATCAGGAATGCGTGAAGTATTTATTGAAAATCCCGATGTAAGTTGGGACGAAGTTGGCGGACTTGAAAGTGTTAAGCGTGAACTACAAGAGGCTGTAGAATGGCCAATGAAATATCCCACCCTATATTCAAAGCTAGGACACAGAATGCCAAGAGGAATATTGTTACACGGTCCTAGTGGAACCGGTAAAACTCTGATGGCAAAAGCTGTTGCAACTGAAAGTGAAGCCAATTTTATTTCCGTAAGAGGACCAGAATTACTCTCAAAGTGGGTAGGCGAATCAGAACGTGGAATAAGGGAAATATTCAGACGAGCAAGACAGGCATCGCCTTGTGTGATATTTTTTGATGAGATTGACTCTATTGCCCCAATACGTGGAGTAGGAGGTGAAACAGCGGTGACAGAGAGAGTAGTAAGTCAGCTTTTAACTGAATTAGACGGAATAGAAAGTTTGCATGGAGTTGTTGTGCTTGCTGCAACCAACAGAGCTGACATGATAGATACAGCGTTGCTCAGACCAGGTAGATTTGACAAGATAATACTTGTTCCGTTACCAGACAAGGAAGGAAGGAAGAAGATTTTGGAGATAAATACAAAGGAAATTCCAGTGATAAGAGAATCCATGGTAAATAGCATAAAGAATCCAGATTATGTAGACATTGACAAGATCGCAGAGGCAACTGATGGAATGAGTGGTGCAGACGTAGCATCAATAGCAAATACTGCAGTATCACTTGTAATACATGAATTTCTTGACAAGTATCCTGATCAAAAAGAAGCTGAGAAACAGGCTACAGAGGCAAAGGTTACCATGAGACATTTTGAAGAGGCTGTAAGAAAAGTAAAGACACAAAAGGAATTAAAGATAGGCGAAAAGGTCGCAGTTCCATACTATAGGTAATTTTAATAAAATAACTTTTCTAATCCTAGTAAATGTCACAATTTGGATACAAGGGTAAAGGACTAGAATTTCTTACAAGTAATAAGATAGAGATAGGAAGCCAGGTAAAGATTCATGCTGATTTGATTTATTCTGGAGTCATAATGCCAAGATATGAACACAGTGATGACCATCATATCGTTTTAAAACTAAAAAGTGGATACAACATAGGATTAGAACTTGATAAGATAAAAAAAATAGAGATAGAGGCAGCACCCACAATAAAAAAAGAAATCATTCATAATAATTCAAAACCAAATACAAAACTTCCAAAAATTCTCCTATTATCAACAGGTGGGACAATTGCGAGTAGGATAGACTATAGAACTGGTGCGGTCACCCCCGCCCTTACTGCTGCAGAGCTTAATGCAAGTGTTCCAGAACTTTCAATTATCGCCAACATAGATACCGAAGTACTTTTCTCAGAATATTCTGAAAATTTACTTCCAGAGCATTGGATAAAGATTGCAGAGAAACTTGATTCTTATTCCACATCAGAGTATGATGGAATCATAGTAGCTCATGGTACAGATACTATGCAATATACAGCATCGGCATTAGCATTTTCCCTTGCAGGATTTCCAAAACCAGTTGCTCTAGTAGGTTCCCAGAGATCATCAGATAGACCATCCTCAGATGCAGCATTGAATTTAATTGCGGCAACAAGATTTTTGACAGAAGTACATTCTCCCGGAATTTTTGTAATAATGCATAATAATTCAAGTGATGATGAAATTGCCTGCAACTGGGCAACGCGTGTAAGAAAAAACCATACCAGTAGACGAGATGCGTTCAAGACAATAGGAGGTCCTCCAGCATACATCGTAAAGACAAATAGTATTGAAAAAGATAAGCTGTTCGATATCCCTAAAAGAGAATACGTGCCAAAGATCAAGTTTGATAGTCGTGTCCTGTTGTTGAAATATTATCCAGGGTTTGATTCCAAGGTTATTGATTACGCCATAGATTCTGGATATAGAGGAATAGTCATAGAGGGAACTGGACTTGGACATGTAGGCAAGACAATGTACGGAGCAATTGAAAAGGCAAAGAAAAAGGGATTATTCGTTGGAATGACATCTCAGTGTATTGATGGAATTGTAAGAATGACAGTATATGACAGCGGAAGAGATCTCTTGAATCTAGGAGTCATACCACTTGGAAATACGATACCCGAGACAGCTCTTGTGAAAACAATGTGGGCGTTAGCTAATTCCAAAGATGTTGATGAAATGACAAAACTAATGAAAGAAAACATCGCGCTTGAATTTTCAGACTAAGCTTTAAAACAAGTATAGGAATAAAATTACAAGTGTCTGAAATACAAATTGACAAAATAGGACTACTCGTAGGATTAGAAATTCATCAACAGCTTGCAACTGGAGCCAAGTTGTTTTGCAGATGCAAACCTATCGAATCAGATGAATATACAATTAAATTTTCACGCAAATTAAGGATAACAAGTAGTGAATTAGGAGAGTTTGATCCTAGCGCTATTTTTGAGAAAAGTAAAGAAAAGACAATTTTGTATTCCAGAAATCCAGAGAGTAGTTGTTTAGTAGAACAAGATGATGAACCTCCACATGATCTTGATCATAATGCAAAAGAAACTGTTTTGATAATGTCATCTGCATTAAAATCAAATATTTTCAATGAAATCTATGTTATGAGAAAACTTGTAATTGATGGTTCCAATACCTCAGGTTTTCAGAGAACCATGTTAGTGTCTACGGGTGGTAGTCTAGAAGTCAACGGCAAGAAGATAGGAGTTCAAAGCATTTGTCTTGAAGAAGATGCTGCAAAACTACTCCAGGATTCAAAAGAGACAAGAGAATACAGTTTAGACAGATTAGGAATACCACTAGTGGAAATAGCATTAGATCCAGTTTCTGGTACACCTCAAGAGATCAAGGATATAGCATTAACCTTAGGTCGAATGTTACGTGCAACAAAAAGAGTAGGAAGAGGGATTGGATCAATTAGACAGGATGTCAACGTATCAATAGAAGGGGGTGGAGCAGTGATAGAAGTAAAGGGCGTACAGAAATTAGATCAATTAGAGAAAGTTATAGAATATGAGGCAAAAAGACAACATGGACTCAAAATCATTTCAGAGAAACTAAGGACATTGAAAACAGAAAAAATAGTCGTGGATCATGATATAAAAAATGTATCAGACATTTTCAAAAGCTGTAAATCAAAAATCATTCAAAAGTCTCTTTCAGAAGGTTCTTCAATAAAGGCAATGAAAATCAAAGGATTTGCAGGAATGTTTGGATGGGAACCATATCCAGGAATAAGACTAGGAAAACAATTAGGTGAGCTGGTAAGATTCTTTGGATTAGGCGGCTTGTTTCATTCTGATGAACTACCAAACTATGGTATCGAAGAGCCAGAAATTCAACAAATAAGAAATATGTTAAACACAGGATCTAATGATGCTTTTATCATAGTGGCTGGAAATGAAAAAAAACTTGATACAGTCATAGAGTCCATCATAAAACGAATTGAGGATGCAAAAAATGGAATACCTGCAGAGACAAGAGCTGCTACAATTACAGGTGAGACAGTATTTCTACGACCAAGACCTGGTTCTTCCAGAATGTATCCTGAAACAGACATACCCCCAATTATTGTAAACAATACTGAGATAGAGCAGGCAAAAAATAAGATTCCAAAATCATGGGAAGAGAATCTCTTAGCATTACAAAAACAATATGAGTTAAATCAACAGCTTTCTGCGCAGATATTTGATTCAGAGTATCTAGATCTGTTTGAGACAATATGTAAAGACAAGAAAGTCTCTCCTAATTTTGTAGCCTCAACTCTTTGTGGTACAATTACAAATTTGGAGCGACGAGGAATGGATTCAGGATTACTAAAAACTGCAGATATTTTAGAAGCCTTTGATTTAGTAACTGAAGGAAAGATAGCAAAAGAATCACTTGAGATGATATTTGAGAGTATCATGAGTAGAAAATCAAAAACTATTTCGGAGGCCATCAAGTCTAATGCGTTGAATACCATAGAAGATGTGGAACTACATAAAATACTAGATGAATTGATAGAGTCTAATCTTAAAATCATCAAGGAACAAGGATTAAGATCAATGGGACCGCTGATGGGTTTGGCCATGAAAACACTACGAGGAAAAGTAGATGGTCAAAAACTAAATCAACTATTGGAAAACAAGATAAAGATCAAGATAGACGGAAAATAAACAAAAGGTGCGGGAGGTGGGATTTGAACCCACGAACTCCTAAGAGATAAGGTTCTGAGCCTTACGCCGTTGACCAGGCTAGGCGACCCCCGCAATAACGTGAGAATTAAAATCCTACAATAAGTGTCTTTTTTATAGACACAAAATCTCATTTGAAAATTATTTACTCACATTAGTCATTTTATCAATTATAGAGATAGCATTGTGTAGTTCATGAATCCTTGTTGCCCTGTTATCTTCAAATGACTCATTCCAGGGTTGTGAATAAAGTATCACAGACTTTCCTTCTTCAAGCATGCTTTTTGCATTAAGAGGAGAATCATCAATAAAGACATCATAATCTAGTTGTGATTTTTCTATCCCTTCTAATACACCAACATAATTTTTGAAATTTATTTTATGTAATTTGAGCCAGTTTTTTACATCATTATGTGTAGATTCTTCTCTTGCGGTGACGATATCAACAGTACCAAGACTTGACAATTTAGCAATAGTAGACGCAATATTGTTTTCAGTTGGAGGAATATCTTCCCACGATTTCCAGCAAATTGAAAGCTCGTTGTAAAAATCAAATTTATCTATTCCGTGATTTTTCCAAAAATCCCATTCAGATATCTGAGATTTTAATATCGTTGGTCTTATTTTGTTGTTATATGATATCCAAGATGCTATAACATCTGCTAGAACCCCATCCACATCAAGCGCTATCTTCAATGTCATTAACTCCCGTTAAAACTATCTTTTAGTTCTTCAAGTAATTTACGTTGGTGTTTGTCTACCTTAGTTGGTATATTGATAACAAGTCTAACATACTCATCTCCTCTACCTCTTCCGCTCTGTCGAGGGAGTCCTTTTCCTTTTAGTTTAACTATGGTATTTGGTTGACTTCCTGATTCTACTTCAAGTTTTTCTTGTCCCTCTAGTGTTTCAACTAGAATATTTTTTCCTAATGCTGCATCAATCATAGAAATATTCACATCATAGAAAACATCAGCACCATCTCTCTTGAATCTATCATGTGGTTTTACTCTAATTCTAACGATCAGATCACCATTTGCTCCATTTTGAATGGATTCTCCCTCATCTGGAATTCTATATTCTCCATCTTCTACTCCAGGCGGAATTTCAAATGAAAATTTCTTTGTCGCCTTTTGTTTTCCAACTCCCTTGCATTTTGAACATGGTCTTTCTATGATCTTACCTTGACCTCTACAGGTATTACATGGTTGTACAGTTACAAATGTAGAAAATCCACTGCTACGTGATGTCCTGACTTGACCGTGTCCATTACATACAGAACATGTTCTCATAGATGTACCAGGAGTACAGCCTGATCCGTTACAGGCATCACAATTTATTAGTCTAGGCAGGTCAATTTCTTCTTTTTTTCCCTTGAAGGCTTCTTCCAATGTCAATGTAGTTTCATACATAAGATCAGAACCCCTTGATCTTCCTGATCCTCCAAAATCAAATCCTCCGAATCGAAATCCTCCACCACCTCTACCAAAGATAGATTCGAAAATAGAATCAAAACCACCTCCTCCAAAAATATCTTCAAAGTTGGCTCGTGAGCCCTGAAATATATCATCAGTACTATATTTTCCATCAACGCCTGCGTGGCCATACGTATCATAGATTTTACGTTTTTCCGAGTCAGATAATACCGCATAGGCTTCCGAAATCTCCTTAAAATGTTCGGCTGCATCTGGTGACTTGTTTTTATCAGGATGAAATTTCAGAGCAAGTTTTCGATATTGTAATTTTATTTCATCTTGTGCAGATGCCTTTGAGACCCCCAAAACCTCATAATAATCACGTTTAGCACTCATAATAATTCAATTAGATTATTCCCTTGTATAAAGATCAGTTCGGTGAATTGCTTGCATCTTGTCCAGTGGCACTAGGCCCACTTTGTCCGGTTGCCTCGGGTCCACCTTGTCCAGTTGCTCCAGGTGGAGGTGTAGCGTTTTTGTAAAGTTCTGTGCTAATATCGTTTATCAGTTTTGTTAACAGATCAAGTTTTGGTTTTATCTCTTCAATTCCTTTATCAAGAACATCTTTTAGCTCTTTCATTGCGTTGCTTACTTGAACGCCTTGTTCTTGTGATATCTTGTCCTTTTGTTCACTGATCAGCCTTTCTGCTGCATAGATAGATTGTTGTGCTTCATTTTTGATCAAAACTTCTTCTTTTTTCTTTTTGTCCTGTTCAGCGAAAAGTTCAGCATCCTTTGTCATCTTTTCTATATCAGATTTGGCAAGTTTTGTACTTGCAGTAATAGTTATTTTTGCTTCTTTTTGTGTTGCTAGATCTTTTGCTGCCACATTTAGTATACCGTTTGCATCAATATCGAACTTGACTTCAATTTGTGGAATACCTCTTGGTGCAGGAAGGATTCCTGATAGATTAAAGCTTCCAAGGGATACATTATCTGCAGCCATTGGTCTTTCTCCTTGCACTACATGTATGGTTACAGCAGTTTGATTATCTGCTGCAGTTGTGAAAACTTTACTCTTAGAAGTAGGAATTGTGGTATTTCTGTCAATTATGGGTTCTCGTAATCCCCCAAGTACTTCTAAACCAAGAGTAAGAGGAGTTACATCTAAGAGCACAATATCGCTTGTAACTTCGCCACCAATGATTCCTGCTTGAACAGCTGCTCCCAACGCAACTGCTTCCATTGGATCTATTCCTGCTTCAGGTTCTTTTCCCATCAAATTAGCTACAAATTTTTTGACTAGAGGAATTCGAGTAGGACCTCCAACTAGAATGATTTTACTAATATCAGCAGGAGTAAGCTTTGCATCTTCCATAGATTTTGTAACAGAAGGTCTGCATCTTTCCACTATGGGGTTTATGAGTTCCTCAAATTTTGCTCTAGTTATTTTTAATTCAAGATTTTTTGGCCCCGAAGATTGGTCATATGATATGAATGGTAGGTTGATATCGGTTTCAAATATTGAAGAGAGTTCGATCTTTGCTTTTTCAGCAGCTTCTCTTACTCGTACCATAGCTGCATTATCTTTAGAAATATCAACGCCAGATGTTTTTCTGAAACTGTCAACAACATAATCAATCAGAACTTTATCCATGTCTGTACCACCAAGCTGTGTGTCTCCAGAAGTGCTCATAACTTCAAAAACACCACCACCCATTTCCATTATAGTTACATCTAGTGTACCTCCACCCAAATCAAACACCATGATTTTCATATCTTGTTTTAGTTTGTCTAAACCAAAGGCAAGTGCAGCAGCAGTAGGCTCATTTATTATTCGTACAACATCAAGACCTGCAATCTGTCCAGCGTCTTTGGTTGCTTGTCTTTGATTATCATTGAAATAGGCAGGTACTGTGATTACTGCTTTTTCTACCTTCTCGCCAATAAATGCCTCAGCATCTCGTTTTATCTTTTGTAAGATAAATGCAGAGATTTGTTGAGGTTTGTACTCTTTATCATAGATTTTAAAAAAGTGATCTGTTCCCATCTTTCTCTTTGCCGCTACTACTGTACCCTCAGGATTAGTTACCGCCTGTCTCCTAGCTGGTTCACCAACTATGAGTTGACCATCTTTTGTGAGTCCAACAACAGAAGGAAACGCTTTTCCTCCTACTGTAGTTCCCTCAGATGCAGGAATAAGAGTAGGTTTTCCGCCCAGCATAACAGCAGCAGCAGAATTACTAGTTCCCAAATCAATACCGATAATTTTAGCCATTTGCATTCATCTCTTTGATATCTCTCTTAGATATTTCCACTAAGCTTGGTCTAATAACTCTGTCCTTCAAAATATATCCTTTACGAAGTTCTGTAGTAATTGTGTCATCATCCAACGTTGAATCTTCTTTTACATATATTGCTTCATGCAATTTAGGGTCAAAGATCTCACCAACTGCTTCAATAGGTTTCACTCCAAATTCTATTAGAAATGTATCCATATTTTTTAAAATAGCATCCAGACCCTTGGTATTTGTATCTTGTTTTGACAAAGCATCTCTTGCACGGATAAAATCATCATATATTCCAAGGAATTTTAGAATAATTCCATCTGTGATTGAGTTTACACGATTCTGAATATCAATTTCTGATCTTTTTTTGAGATTTTCAAAATCTGCAAGTAAGTATTGAATTTTTTTTTCATAGGAGGAGACTTTATCTTTTTCTTGTTCTAACTGAATTTCCATTGTCTCAACAAGTTTCTGTTCAGATTTCATTTCATCATCAGTTTTGTTATGATGCTCTTGAGTTTCTGCCAAATCATTTTGAGGTACGTCATGCATGTCAGACAATTCTATATTATTTTTAAAACATTACCCTTATTATAATATCTCACAAAGAGGATTCGTTTTAATTACAATAACATCAGAATCTTTTCCATTTTTGGTTATTTTATCATAATCAAATTTTGAACATGCTACTATGATGGTTGTTTTGTCGCTATGAAAAATATCTAATTCAGGTCCTTGATGTATCTCAACATCACCTATGTAATCACGTAATTTTGTGACAAGAGAATTTAGCATATCCACTTTATCCCCTCTCATTTCATATGAATCCTGAGTCCACACTAAAACTACCTTTGTTCTGCTTGCCTTTAGTTCATTTTTCTTTAATGTAGAACGAATTTCGTCAATTAATCTCTTAACATAACCCTCAATTCCCTTTATGCTGCCATTTACTAGATACATCATGGTACCTGCCCCTTCCACAGACGTACCAAGTGATCGTAAATCATAGAGTCCATTTGTCATGTCATCAAGAAATAGATCATTGTATTCGGTCAGAACTAGATCATTTCTTGTCTGCAAGTCTTGTGCAAACTTGGAAACTTCTAGAACACTAGATAAACTTGCAAATTGAGTTAGAATTTTAATTGCATGTAAAATTTCAGCTGAAGATATAGATACAAACTTTTTTCCTTTTTTATCAGATTCTAACAATTTGGAAAGCTTGTCATCATCTTTTACATTAAATGAACCAATAATTTCTGGAGTGTTATTTTTTGAAAGTGGATAATAAAAATATGATATACTTTTACCCATCTCAAGACCGGAAACATGTTCAAGTAGAGAAATGGTTTCATTATTTCCACCGATGCCGGTTGGAAGATTGTAAATTACCGATCCACCTTTCTTTATCGATGATGTGGCATCTTTGAACTTTGAATGAATTTCCATTTTAGCTTCTTGGCCTGTCTTTCTTATACGTGGAGCAAAGAAAAGATACTCGGCATGAGATATTGCAACATCTATTGGTTCAACACCCAAAAGTGGTTCATCTTCTTTTAATGACGTCACATTAGGGTATGTCTTGGCAATCTCTGCTTTGAGAGAAATTGCCATATGTGCAGATTCATCAACAATGAAGACATCAGCTCCTTTTATTGCCATTTGGCAAGCAATCGAATATCCTTCCGTACTTAAGCCATAAACAACAATTTTTGTTGCAACCAAACCATCCGGACTATGAGTACGGGCTAAGAAAAACTTTTTCCACCCTCAGATTATATCAAAAATGTTTGAAAATCTGGTTTGACATTCTGACGCCTAAACAACTGCTTTTCTTTGCTCCAATGGTAAGCAAATTGAGTAAAAATCACAAAATACTATGTACTTCAAGAAATTATCGTGAAGTTGTTGAATTATCCAAGATAAAAAACATAAATCTCAGATTAATTGGAAAACACGGAGGTTCTACCAAAGAGGGAAAACTTCACTCAGGCATACAAAGAATGAATCACCTCTTGGATGAGATAGTAAAGTTTGCTCCGGATTTGACCGTTAGTTTCTGTTCTCCAGAGGCTTCACGAATTTCATATGGAATAGGCATTAAGCACATAGCATTTTCAGACTCTCCCCATGCAGAGGCAGTAATGAGACTTTCAGTTCCGTTAGTACAAAAACTTCTCATTCCCTGGGTCATACCCAAGAATGAGTTTGTCAAATATGGAATTTCAAAAAAGAATATCATTCATTACAAAGCTATTGATGCTTCTGTAATAGTAAAAGAAAAATCAAGAATTGAAAGAATAGATGTTGATAGAAGCAAGAAGACAATTGTAATTAGGCCAGAAGAGTCAGAAGCTGCATATATTTTAGGAAAGACTGAAAGCGATAACATAATTTATGAAACAAGTAAGGAAGACAAGTCTTACAACATCATAGTATTGGCAAGATACGCTTTGCAAAAAAATAGACTCAAAGAGAAATTTGGTAAAAAAGTCATTGTTATGGATAAAGTTGTAGATGGAAAATCGCTTCTTAACATCACAGATCTTTTCATTGGTTCAGGAGGTACCATGACTGCAGAATCTGCATTAATGGGAATTCCAACTATATCATATGACGCAGCACCAAACTATATTGAGAAATATCTTGTACGCATAGGACTTGTAAAGAGAGAGACAAATCCAAAGAAAATTTCTATCTTGATCAAAAAAATGTTAAATGAGAACAAAGCGAATAGAAAAAAAGCAAAGACAATTCTAAATTCAATGGAAGATCCATACATAAAGTTAGTTGAAGTGATAAAGAAAATATAGATTTCAGAAAAAATTGTTTATGCGTTAACTAATTTTTTATATAGTGCAATAGCAGATGTTTCATCTTTTTCGCCTACAATCACAGCTGAGCCACGTTTCAGGAAACTAACGTAGATATCATTAGAAGAAATTGATAACCCAAGCTCACCTTGATTTTGCACTTTGAAACCTTTCTCCGATGCCATGTTAGTTATCTTTGGAACATCAATCTCAATCATTGTTGTAGGAGTAATAGAAAAGGTACGCTTCCCCCTATTGCGTCCACATAGTTCTTCTATGATAAGTTCTTGAGTTGGTAATTCCTCACGCTTACCTGAACCACATTCTGGACATTCATCGACCTTGCTGAAAATTGTTGTATTGAAATCTAGATTATCAAGATCAATGTAGAGTAACTTATTTGCCAAAGTTGGAGTTCTTCCTATGAGGACTTTCACTGCTTCTGCAACCTCAATTCCTCCAACAATAGAGAGTATTGACGGATGAACTCCTTCGGTACTACATGTGGGCATTGAATTTTCATCCAGTGATGGAAATATGCAATGATAACATGCGGTTTGATGTGGCAGTATTGTGAATACTTGTCCTGAAACTCCCACTGCTGCTCCTGTCACAAATGGAATATTTTTTTTGATGCAAGCTTTGTTAAGAGAATATCTAGCGTTAACACTATCAAGTGCATCAATTACAACATCACATCCTTCTACTACATCTAATGCAGTATAGTCATTTACAGAAACAGGTAATGCCTCAATTATTACGTCAGAGTTCATTTTTTTTAGTTTTCTTGCTGCGACTTCAACTTTGACTTGGCCAACATCAGATTCATCAAACATTGTTTGTCTATGCAGATTTGACAATTCTATTACATCCCTATCAACAATTCTTATTGTGCCTATTCCCATAGCAACCAATCGTGTTACTATAGGATTACCGAGTCCGCCTACTCCAACAACACATGCTTTTGACTTTTTCAGCTTGAGCTGACCTTCATAGCCAATTTCTTCCAACATCACTTGTCTTGAATATTTTTCAAGGTCTCTACTTGAAAGCTCAGAGCCACCTGCTACTGCTGGCAACACGTAAATCTCATCCCCGTCTTTTAGTGTAGTTTCCATACCTCCAGAAAATCGCATATTTTTTCCATTTACGTATATGTTGATAAGTGATCTAGGAGAACCATCAGGATTAAGAACTCGTCTTTTGAATTCATCACCTAGTTGTTCTGTAATTTTAGCAAACGCTTCAGAAAGGGTAGATGCTACCAAGTCTACTTTTTTTTCTCCGCCACCTTTGTTTAACACAGAAGGAATTGTAAATTTGATATTTGCCATTTATCTCACCAATGCCAAGATTTTACCAACATCAGCCTGCATTACTTGGGGCTTTGGGAGTACTTCCATCATAACTTCTGTTGTCTTTAGTCCATTACCAGTAACATAACATACAGTAAGATCATTCTTGTCAATTTTTCCTTCATCTACCATTTTCTTCAATACGGCTACAGCAACACCACCTGCTGGCTCTGTAAATATACCCTCAGTTTTGGCTAGTAACAATATAGCATCCAAAATTTCCTTGTTGTTTGATTCTTCAGCAAAACCATTGTATTGTTTTAGACGTCGCAATACATACTGGCCATCACCAGGATCACCTATCGCTAAACTTTTAGCTATTGTATCTGGTATTTCCACAGGAGTTACTTCTGAAAGATTTTTCTTAAAAGCATCAACAATTGGCGCACATCCATGAGGCTGAGCTGCAATCATGTGCATGTTAGAGACTTTATTGATTAGTGAAACATGTTCCAACTCTTCAAATCCCTTACAAATAGCATTTAACATAGCTCCACTGCCAACTGGCACAATAAGTTGGTCTGGTACTTTCCATTCAAGTTGTTCTGCCACCTCATAAGCTAGTGTTTTGGATCCCTCAACATAGTAAGAACGCATGTTTATGTTTACTATTCCTATTCCTTTGCTGTCACCTATCTGTGCAGCAATTCTATTTGCATCATCATATGTTCCATCAACGGAAATAAAATTAGCACCATAAGAGAGAGCTTGTGTTATTTTTGCATGTTCAATGTCACTTGGTGCAAATATGTAACAAGGAAAGTCACCTTTTGCAGCATGAGCTGCAGTAGCTGATGCAAGATTACCTGTTGATGCGCATCCTACAGCAGATAAGCCAAATTCTTTTGCTTTTGACACAGCTACACCTGCAGGTCTGTCTTTAAATGAAAATGTGGGATTTACAGAATCATTTTTTACATATAGATTATTCAGGCCTAGTGCTTTACCTAATTTTTCTGCTTTAATCAACGGAGTCATTCCAGCGCCTATACTAACTATATTGGATTTTGATTCAATTGGTAAAAGTTCATGATATCGCCAATAGGTGTGTTCTCTATTTGAGAAAGTATTCTTGTTTACAGATGGAAAATCATAACATACATCAAGAGGACCAAAACATTCTTCACAAATATACTTGAATGTGGGCGCATATTCTTTCTTGCACTCCCTACATTGTAGAAACTTTATTTTTCCCAAGACAATTCTGACTTTACAAAATAGTACATAAAAAATCCTAATATGAATTTAAGTGACACTTAATTTATAAACCAATAAGATTAAGTGAAAATTAATATAAATTCAGTGATAATTTTAAAAAAGATCTATTAGTAGAAGAGGTCACAACTTGGAAATTTCGTAAATTAAGAGATTTTATGAATTTTTTACAATTAGAAGAAATATTAATGATAGCATCAAAATGAAACTCGAAAATTGAAAATAAAAGAGAGATCAAAAAAGAAGAAACATACAGGAAAAATAATCGGATTAATCATAATAGCAGGCATAGTTGCAGCTGCAGCTTATTCGTATTATCATCAAAAAGAATTAGAATCACAACAATGGAAATGGGTTATTTCAGGCCCATTTTCAATTAATAAAAATCAGTACAAACTTGGAGAGAATATTTTCATGATAGTAAGCGGGTTACAACCAACAGAAGTAGGAGAAATTGACATCGTAGATCCAAAGGGAGATACTTTTAGCAAAATACCATTTAATGGAACTATGAAATCTAGCTTTAAACAGTTCTTCAAACCTGATACCGAGAGAAAACTAGCATTATGTAATGCTACAGATCTTGTAGGTCATTGGAATATAGTATTCAAAGGAGTTCCTTACAAATCCATACCATTTGAAATCATAAACGAGTATATTCCAGGAGAAGAAAGGGGTTCAGGCTTGGCACCTGTACCTAAAGGATTAGATCCGTGCTAGAGTTATTTTTCTAGAACATTGTGGAAGCACATTCTTTCTCCAGTATGACATGCAGGTCCGCTTGGTTCAACTAGATATACAACTGCATCAGAATCACAATCTATCAAGATTTTCTTAACCTTTTGTACATTACCAGACTCTTCTCCTTTCATCCATAATTTGTTTCGTGATCTACTCCAAAACCATGAGTTACCAGTTTTTTGTGTGAGTTCAAGAGATTCTTTATTTGCATATGCAAGAGTTAGAACTTCTTTAGAGTGAATATCCTGAACAATTACGGGTACAAGACCATCACTTTTCGCAAAATCAATATCTTCTATCTTTTTATTCATTATAACATCCTTTTACTTGAGAGCCCTATTTTTCTGTTATAGTCGAACGGGGACTCCGTTTTCTTTGAGATATTCTTTCACTCTATCCACAGAGTGAGTTTTATAATGAAATATTGATGCAGCCAGTGCAGCATCCACATTAGTTTGTAAGAATACATCAAGCATATGTTTGGGTTTACCACATCCTCCTGATGCTACTACAGGTATATTCACAGCATTCACTATTTCTTTGATTAGCTGGATATCGTACCCCTCCTTTGTCCCGTCCATATCTATGCTTGTCAATAGGATCTCACCTGCACCACGTCTTTCAACTTCTTTTGCCCACTCTATGGCATCAAGATTTGTAGGAGTTTTTCCACCATAAATGTAAACTTCAAACCAAAACTTTTTTGAATCAGATGTAAAGATACGTCTATCTTCTTTTATTTCATAATTACGTCTTACATCCATAGCTATTACCACGCATTGTTTACCAAAGATTCCCATCAATTTTGTTATTATTTCTGGATTCTTTACGGCACCTGTGTTAATAGCAACCTTGTCAGCACCACTAAGAAGAATATCTCTTGCATCTTGCAAAGTCTTAACACCTCCACCTACAGTAAATGGGATATCAATAACTTGTGCAACTTTTTGAACAAGACTTTTGATTGTTTCCCTTTGTTGTTCAGAAGCTGTAATATCAAGAAAAACTAGCTCATCAGCTCCCTCTTGACTATATTTTTCTGCAAGTAAAACAGGATCTCCTGCATCTTTTATTGATTTAAAATGCATTCCCTTTACTACTCTTCCATTATCTACATCAAGACATGGGATTACTCTCTTGGTTAAAGTCATGCCAGAGTCTTAACCTCCTCTATTGATATTTTTCCATCATATAATGCCTTACCAAGAATCACACCAGCTGCACCACATTTTTTTACATTTACAATATCTTCTAGACTAGAGATTCCTCCGCTTGCAATTACATTTACATTTTTTATACTACATGATTTTTGTAAAGAATCAAGATCTGGGCCATGTAATGTTCCATCTCTTTCTACGGTAGTTATAAGAAACTGAGAATATCCAAGCCTTACAAAATTTTCAATTCCCTCGACAAGTTCTATGCCAGTACTTTCTTTCCATCCATTTATCACGATTTTGCCATTCATCTGATCTGTAGATATCACAATCCTTTCTTTTCCAAATTTCTGTGAGACTTCTTCCAAGATTTTTTTATTTTTAAAAGCAATAGTTCCAAGAACCACTTTGGAAGAAAATTGTAATGCGTCTTCTATTATTTCCTTTGTGCGTAGTCCACCAGCAGCCTCAACAGGTATAGAAACTGATTCTGCAATTTTTTTAATTATTTGAAGATTTGAGCCTGTTCCAAGCGTAGCATCCAAGTCTACCACATGAAGCATGTCTGCGCCTGCTTTTTCCCATTTTTTTGCCATTCCAATAGGATCAGAACTGTATACGGTCTTGTCTTTGGGATCTCCTTTTACTAGACGCACTACTTTACTGTCCATGATATCAATAGCAGGAATTACTTTCACTTTTTGCACACTCGTAAAAAGTTCTTAATCATTATAGAGCCAACTTTGCCAGATTTCTCAGGATGAAATTGTGTTCCAAATAACGTTTGATTCTCAATTACAGCAGGTACACTTATCCCATAATCAGAATCTGCCTTGATGATATCATCATTTTTTGGCTTTACCCTATAGGAATGAACAAAGTAAACCCATGAACCTTCCTTTACTCCCTCTAATAATACACTTGATTGTTTTATCTGAAGATCATTCCAGCCCATATGTGGAATCTTGAATTTATTTGGCAGAAGAATTACTTCGCCATCTAAAATTCCCAATCCTCCCAACTTTCCTTCTTCACTTTTCTCAAAGAACATCTCCATTCCTAAACATATACCCAATACAGGAATCTGATTCTTTACCAAATCATGGAATGCGACTTTTGAAGTATCAAGACTCTTTATAGCAGGATCAAAGTTTCCCACCCCAGGCAAAAGTAACCCAGAATAGTTTTTTATTTTTTTCAGGTCAGTGATGATATCTACTTCTGCTTCATTTTTTTCTAATGATGATTTGAGACTGAATATGTTTCCTGCCCCATAATCAAATATTGCCACCTTGACCATTACATAGCACCCTTTGTACTTGGTATTCCTTTCTGTTTACTATCATAACCTGCTGCGGTTCTCCAAGCTACTGCAAATGCCTTTATCGCTGCTTCAATTTTGTGATGATCGTTTTCCCCATATTTTACAGACACGTGCATGCAGATGTTTAGATTCTGAGCCAGTGATCGGAAAAAGTGTTCAAGATCCTCTTTTGAAATTTCTTCTATTTGATTTCTCTTGATAGACAAGTCGATTCTTTGGTATTGTCTTTTGATAAGATCTAGTGATGCCTCTGCAAGAGATTCATCCATTGGTACTGAAGCATAACCAAACCTTACAATTCCAATTCGGTTACCCAGAGATTGGTCCATTGCATTTCCAAGGGCTATAGCTGCATCTTCTATCAAGTGATGATCGATTCCATCCATCGATTTTGCGTTCAATTTCAGGTCTAACATTGCATGTTTGGATAATGATGTAATGAGGTGATCAAGAAATGGTAAACCTGTTTTAACAGAAATTTTTCCAGTTCCATCCAGATTTACCTCAACTATCACCTCGGTTTCCTTAGTTTTCCTATTGATGTGTGCTTTTCTAGATTTCATTAAAATCCCCGAGTAGAGAAGGGGCTTATGCCTCAACTAGATTTAATGTCTTCGGAATTAGATCTATCGATTTGACTATAATATCCGCATTGTTGCTCTCAAATAGAGATTTTTTTGCTCCAGGGTCCTTGCTAGTGCCATAGACACCACAAAATATTGTCGATAAACCAGATTCATTGACCTTGCGTGCCATGATATAGTCTTCCATAGAGTCACCCACATATAGTGAGTTATTTCCATTCATACCTTTTATCGTAGATATGAGGGATTGAGGATTAGGTTTTGCCATTTCACGTGGTTCGTCCTCAAGAAATTTGGAATTGTTCAGATCAAATTCATTGAATAGATCTTTTAAAGAGTATTTTGCAGACAAATTTCCTCTACCGGTCACAATAGCAATTTTCTTGTCAAATTTCTCATGTAGTTTCCGTACAAGATCTTGATTTAAAATCACAATATCATTTTCAATTAATCCAGGACCATCAAAAAACTGTGGTTTTTTCTTGTAGAGCTGCAAATATAACTCAGAACCATAAAACATTTCATCAAATATTGAAGAGAGCGGGTTTTGAAATTTTTTACCTGGATATGCTAGTTTTTTTCTGATATCAGAAATATCAACATTGAGGGTGTTCAGATATTTCTCAACTGAGTTTATTCCAGTTTGATCTGTATTTTCAATTACTTGGAGGATAAATTTAGAGAAGGGTTCATTTCTTTTCTTTGCCGCAACAATGCCAAGTATTAATGCGTATGTAACATCAATCTCATCATTAAAACCTCCACTAGCCTTGAAACTTTCTATTAGTTTTGTTGTCACTAGACCAGATTCATTTACTTGGGCCATTTTTTTTATAATGAAATCCACAGTTTTTTTTATAGCCAGATCATATGAGTTGGACACATCTATTAGAACTCCATCACAGTCAAACACTATAGAATCCAGTTTTCTTATCTTCTCAATTTTTGTTAGATCGATTATGATCCCATCATCTATTTCCTTTAAAGTCAATTCAGTAAATCCCGTATGGCAGTAAGGAATCTAGAATTCATATCTTGTGAACCTACTGTGACCCGTAGACAGCCATCATGAGAGCCAATCTTACCAAGATTTTTT
The DNA here is from genome assembly GCA_013288545.1 of Nitrososphaerota archaeon. Lineage (GTDB taxonomy): Archaea > Thermoproteota > Nitrososphaeria > Nitrososphaerales > Nitrosopumilaceae > Nitrosotalea. Next base: position 56,546 of record JABDBR010000002.1, read on the forward strand.
ATCGATATACCTTGTTCGATGAGCGCTTTGTAAATTCTTTGTCCAGAGCCGCCAGCTGCAAAGAGAACAAAATTTGCTTTAGAGTCAAACACCTCAAATATCTTCATTTGTTGAAGATTTGCAATAATTCGTGAACGCTCTGTTTTGACTAGATTTGCAACATCTGCAAAATATTTTGATTGTTGCAAGGCCATTATACCAACCTCTATTGCCAAAGTATTCAACGGATAAGGATATTGAATTACTCTTGTGAAGGTATCAATTATTTTTTCATTAGCTACGAAATATCCTACCCGTAGTCCAGCCAGCCCAAATGATTTTGACAGTGTCCTGAGTACGATTAGATTATTGACTTTCTTTGCCAGTTCTATAATAGAATAATCAGAAAATTCCACATATGCTTCATCTATGATTACAATACCCTTGAATTCTCGAATTAGTCTTTCAAGATCTTTTTTCTGAAATTGGAATCCAGTTGGGTTATTTGGCGTATCAAGGTAAAGAATATTGGATTTCTTAGAATTTGACAAAAACTTTTCCAGATTAAGTGTCATATTTTTATCAAATGGAATTTTTATTGTAGGAATAGAATATAGTTTACATCGTTCTTCAAAGAACCCAAAGGTTGGATCCGATGTCAGAATTTTAGTATCTTTAGAGGTAAAATTACTCAAAAAAAGATCAATTATTTGATCAGATCCATTTCCAACACCAATCATTTCTTTTGGCATTCCAATGTATTTTGAGATATTTTGAACTAATCTTTCTGTTCCACCTAATGGATATTCCCGTACATCCATGTTTTCTCTTGCTTTGTTGATCATGTTTTCAAGGAATTCCTGAGATACCGCATAATTTTCATTTGAGTCAAGTTTTATCACATTAGAGTGTTTTTCAGGTTTCTTGTAACCGGTAAGTTTAGAATATTTTTCCAACTCTTTTTCAAACCAGTCTTTTCTCATGACAATCTTCCTCTTACTGCTTCATAGTGATTTGGCAAGCCCTCTGCTTCTGCCAAGGCTTGCATGTACTTTGAGATTTTTTTCAAGGCAAGTTCAGATGACTCTACTTGAGTTTGTATCTTCATGTAATCTAATACACCCAGTGAGCCACGAGTTCTTCCAAATCTATTAGTTGGAAGTATGTGATTTGATCCTAGAAGGTAATCACTGGCGGATGATGGTGTATTCTTACCTATCAGTATCAACCCGGCTGATTTTATTTTCTTTGCCAGTTGTTGTGGTCTCTTTGTAATTATTTCAAGGTGTTCAGGTGCAAGTTTGTTTGCAAAATCTATCATTTGTTGTTCAGTATTACAAATAGTAATAAATCCATTTTTTCGTAAGCTCTCTTCTACAATAGTAGATCTCTTTATTATTTTGATTTTTTGCTGTAATGATTCTAATACCATGTTTTTCAATTTTGAAGAGTTTGTAATTAGACAACACATAGTATCAGGACTGTGCTCTGCCTGAGAAATTAGATCAAGTGCAACAAGTTCTGCATCTGCAGTGGAGTCTGCAATTATGGCAAGCTCTGTAGGACCTGCAACCATATCAATTGAAACTATTTCACTTAGTAACAATTTTGCGAGGGTTACAAATGCACCTCCCGGGCCAACTATCTTGTCTACAGATGGGATTGATTCAGTACCATATGCCAGGGCTGCAATGGCCTGGGCACCCCCTATCCTATAGAATTCATCCACACCGCAAATGTCCGCAGCTACAAGTGTCAGCGGATCTATCTTACCTTTTTTATCAGGAGGAGATACTGCTATTATTTTTTTGACACCGGCAACTTTTGCTGGAACAACAGACATGACAACTGTACTAGGATACCTTGCCTTCCCCCCAGGAATATAACAGCCTACAATATCAATTGGCAAAAATGCTTTTTTTATCACAACACCGTCCAATGTTACAGATATATTTTGTAGTTTTTTTCGTACAGCAATTTCAGATTTCTCTAATCTTGTTTTTGCAAGTTTGATTCCATTGATTTGGTCTTTTCCAACCTTTGAATATGCTGATTTGATTTCTTGTCTGGTAATTTTTAGTGAACGAATTTGTACTCCGCTAAATTTTGTTTCATATTCCCTGAGAGCATCATCTTTTCGTTTTTGTACATCAGATATGATGGATAGTACTTTTTGTCTTATGTCATTGCTTGTTTTTGGTCTCACAGATTCTATAATAGAATCCATGTCTTGGGCATCGATGATTCGCATCAACTTTCCTCATCACGTTTTATCTCCTCAAGTGCAAGTATTTGTTTTGGTTCATGCACTACTAAACCTTGAGCAATCTTTCGTAATTTTGGAATCATTTTGTGGAATTCAGATTTTGGAATCACAGTATTGATACCATACCATCCCTTTTCACTCAATGGACTTACTGTTGGACGTTTGAGAGAAGGTAAATCATGTAATAATTTATCAAGATTTTCTTCTTTTACATTTAGGAACAAATGAAGGTATTTTTTTCCTTCAACTGCGCCTCTCAACATAGTCACTATATCATAAATTTTTTCTCGCTTTGATTTGTCTTTTAGTGATGTTTTATTTGCTATTAGTACTGCAGAAGATTCCATCACAGTTTCAATTATTTTTAATTGGTTTTGTGTAAGAGTAGTACCAGTTTCTGTTACATCTATGATAGCATCAACATCCTCTGGAGGTTTTGCTTCTGTAGCACCAAAGGAAAGAAAGATTTGGACGTTTTTGTTAGAACCTTGACTTAACCATGGTGTTACAATGACGGGTTGCTTTGAACCATAGAGTTTTTTGTAGTTTTTACACTGCATTATGAATTTGGCTGTTGTGTTTAGATACTCAGAAGAAATTCTTAGTATTTTTTTCTTCTTTGCATAAGACAATATCATATCATCTAATGATTTGAAATTATAAGAGTCAGGTATTGCGATTACAAGTTTTATCTTACCATATTCTAAATCAAGAAGTATCTCTACATCAGAATTTGTTTCCTTGACCCAATCCCTTCCTGTTATGCCTACATCATACAGACCTGCAAACACCAAATTTGGAATTTCTTGAGGTCGTAGCATTTTGACTGAAATCTGTGGATCATCCAATATTACACGATAGGTTCTTTCTCTCCTAACTACTCGTGTCCATGATCTTTCAAGTATCTTAAAGGTCGCTTCTTCTATGCTTCCTTTTGGAACAGCAAATTTTACTAAAGCCAATGTAGTCCTAGAAAACTTCTTTGGATATATATTTAGTCGCCTAGAGATTCTCTAGAATTTCCTTTGCCCTAGTTACCGAGATGTTTCCCTCCCTAGTCATTTGGTTTATCACATGTGCCATTTTTTCTTGTGGGACCCCTGCACTTACGGCTATGTTTTGTGCATGAAGTTTCATGTGTCCTTTTTGTATGCCTTCTGAAGCCAATGCCCTTATGGCACTAAAGTTTTGTGCAAGACCTGTAGCTCCTATAATACAAGATAATTCACGTGCAGACTTGACGCCTAGAATTTTCACACATGTCTTTATCATAGGATGGATGTTTACGATGCCACCAACAATTCCTACTGACATTGGTACTTCAATTTCTCCAACTAGATTTCCATCTTTGTTCTTTTTCCATTTTGTAAGTGAAGTGTAATTACCATGTCTTGATGCGTATGCATGTGCAGCTGCTTCTATTGCTCTTGTATCTTGTCCAGTAGAATTTGCAACTGCTATAATTCCATTCATTATTCCTTTATTGTGAGTAACAGCTCTGTATGGATCATTTGCTGCAAATTGATAAGCCAAAATTATGTTATTTACTACATCTTCTCCACCTAACTCCTCTTTGTCAAATACAGCTGTACCCTTCACCAATCTTTTTGTTGCATAATTAGATAATATTTTTAAAATTACTCGTCCTCCCGTTATTTTCTCAATTAATGGTGCAACTGCCTCACACATGGTGTTAGTTACATTAGCACCCATTGCATCACCTACATCTATTAAGATCTCAACAATAAGCATTGAGCCTGATTCTGTTGTGACTTCTTTACATGAGACTTCTTTTGCTCCTTTTCCCATTTTTGAGAGAGTTTTACTTTTGGAATTTGCTAGAACAAGAATTTCTTCTGATTTTTCCATTACATTAGAAATAACAGATTTTACATCTACATCAACAACTTGAACTTGGCCAACACTGTACGATTCATCAGCCACCATGGTAAAGCCTCCATGTTTTCTTGCAATCTTGGCTGCCTTTGATGCAGCAGCAATGACTGATGGTTCTTCTATAACCATTGGAATTAGATAGTCTCTTCCATTTATTTTGAAATTTGTTGCTATGCCAAGTGGATATGATACAGTTCCAATGGCATTTTCAACCATATTGTTGGCTTGTTCAAAGTTGATGCCTCCTTCACTCTTTAGAATTTGAATATCTTCTTTTGAAAGATTTGAGAATGACTCTAATGCCTTTAGTTTTTCTTCCCTAGTCTTTTCGTGAAATTTTGGAATTGATGAATCGCTCAATTTACTTAACAACCCTCAATAGTTTGTCGTCATTTTTGTCTGGAAATCCTTGTCCATCTGTGTTCCCTGTAAGTATGTACAGATAGTCATCAGGTCCTACTCCAACCTCACGAATTCTTCCCAAGCCATCCAATATGATCTTTTGTGATGTAATATTACCATTAGAAATAGGAAGTTGGTACAAGATATTACCACGTAGAGTAGCAAGTATCAGACTATTTTTGAAATCAAGACTTCCTGATCCATAATAAGCGATTCCTGCAGGCTCTATGCTGATATTATAGCAATTAAGAGCAGATTGGTATTCCTTTGAACCGGAGCACTCTTGATTTGGCCAACCATAGTTTTTGTCTTCCTTGATGAGGTTTATTTCATCATTTTTTGTAGGTCCTTCTTCAGTCTCGTAGAGATTTCCTTGTTCATCCCATGTTAGACCTTGGGGATTTCTATGACCAAGCGAATATACCGGTGAATTTGGAACTGGATTGTCACTTGGAATAGAGCCATCATCATTTAATCGCAATATTTTTCCAGCAAGTGAGGCTAAATCCTGAGCAGCATTTTCATTGGTTGCATCACCTGTACCGATGTAGAGTTTTTTATCTGGACCAAATTTAATTACACCACCATCATCAAATTCTGCACCTGGAATTTTGTCCAGTATCACCTTTGCATCTACAATCTTATCATTAGATTCCGTAATTCGTAGTACTTTGTTCCACAGGTTGTCTCCCTCTTTGTATGTATAGTAAATATAGATGAAATGGTTTTTTACAAAATCTGGATGTGTTGTTATTCCAAGAAGACCTGCATCGGAAATATCAGCGACCCGAAAATCAGCAACCGACTCGTTGACAAGCATACCATTATCTATGACTCGTACCTTTCCAATTTTTTCAGTAAAAAAGATTTTTCCATCACCAAATGTTAAAGCCCACGGTTTTTGCAAATGTGTTGCAACAATTTGTACTGCATCGGTTCCAGTGGAACTGGCATTGGGTTTTGGAATTACAATAGAACCTGATGGCGATGTGATAATCAATATCGAAGCTGCAATTGCAGCAATTATTGCCAATATTCTAGTTTTTTTATCCACAGGACTGAGACTTTAGAAATCCTATTAATTATTTCTAAATTCTTTTAAAGAGTATATATCACCCTTGAGGCTTTTCTTCACTTAGCGGGGTGGGGAAGTCAGACTAAGGGGCTAAGTCATCCCGGCGGGCTCATAATCAACACTGATGAGATACCCGCAAGTCAGTAGTTCAAATCTACTCCCCGCTATCTTCAAGACAACTTTAATTTGTTTTAGAAAACCATCTTTTCGAATTATTAAATTCCATCTTATTGTTAATTTTGCCAGTTCTTTGCATAGGACGTGTCAAATGTCGGTGTGCAGAGACTGTCGGTAAGTAGAATTGTTTTTGAATTTGCCTTGGAATTTCTTGCTTGACTTTAGCCAAGTCAGTATTTCCACATTTTGAGCATTGATAACCCTGATTTTTGCCCTTTGACTTCATGTGTTTGTTGCATTTCATACAGATGGGATTTACCATGATTATGTGTTTTTGAAGGTCAAGTACCTCAAGAAATTCTACATTTAGAACTCGCTTGTGTTTTTTTGATGATTTTCTCACTCCTCCTCCAATTTTCACCAAATCTCCTTCCATCAATTTTTCTGCAATAGTGGTAAGTCTAGTCGGTTTGTACACTGCACATTTCACTATGATTCCATTTTTTAATATGGAAAAAAATACATGACCGCCCAGAATTATCTGGGGTTTTTCATATATTGTACCAGTGATATAACCAGAAGAAAATGGTTTTAGATCTGTGACATCAAGTTCATTTTGCAGGTGATCACTTGTACCTTGATTTGAGCGAAACACCATATAGCCAAAGAATTTTTCTTTAGATTTTACAAGAGAGGCTCCTTTTATTACAGCATCTGGATCTTCTCCACGTACACCAAAGAATACTGGATCAGGACCATGAGGCGCAATTAGAATTCTCTTCTTTGATTCATCAAAACTGTTGAATGTTTTTGGAAACGTGAGTTGTTGCATTTTTTCTACACTATCTGTAGAAATTTCTCTTTTTTTTCTCAGATTTGCTTTATCTCTGTATGAAATTAATTCAAAAGTATGATCATGAAAATCATACCCTATTGCTCCTATTGCCCCTATCAGGCCTTGACCATTACCAAGATAGTATGTTTCAAGCCCGCTATCTTGGACGAATTTTTTTGCTTCGGTTCTACTCACTAGGCGATGTAATGCCATCCTTCCAAATTTAGCAAAATTTTCTGGAATATCTTTTTGTTCATAAAAAACCAACCCAGGGTTTGCACCATCTTTTACAGCAGAATATTTTTTTATGTATTTAACAATATTTTTTTTAATCAACTGAGGTTTTTTGGTCATAATTTTTAATGCTACTGCACCATTTCCTCTAGTTTTCCACGGTACGTTTGGATTAAACCTGATTAAATATGGATAATCAAGAAACTTTACTTTCTCTTTTTTTAAATATTCTACTATTTTATAGGCAAGAAAAGTAGTACACATTCCTTTTCTAGAGTCGGTATCATCAAAGCCAATATGAAGAATGGATGTTTCTTTCATTCGATTACAGTCATGGTAAGAGTAGAACGTACATTTTTGAGTTGTCTTATGTTGTTTGAAATGGTTTTCTTTAGTGTCTCATTGTCTGGTGCCTCTACCTTTACCACCAGATCATATGCGCCATACAGCACATAGACATATTTCACACTTGCCATGTTTTTTAGCTGGTTTAGAAGTTCATTTTCTGCTCCCAATTCAGCATTTATCAGAACAAAGGCAATAGGCATTCATTTGGTCTTAAAAAATGTACAATATTAAATATTGTGGCAGTTCGTTTGATTTAAATTAAAAAAACAATTGCTGATAACGATTGATAGTAATAGACGAAAGAAAGATTTTCGAAGAAATAGAAAAAAGAAAACCAGTTTCGGTGGCGTTAAATGGTCCTGACGGAATAATACCAAAGATCCAAGAAACAGCCTCAAGGGTAATGGAAAAGTTTGGAATTCCAGCATATGTGTTGGCAGATAGCTGTTTTGGAACTTGTGATCTTAACTCAAATGGTGCCAAAGTTCTTGGAGCAGAAATTCTATTTCACATAGGCCATACTATCAATTCAATGAATTTTGGTGATAACATAACTCTCATCGATGCTTTCGATGATATATCATTTGAAAATATTGCAAAAAAATGTGCCACAGAGATTAAAGAAAAAACAGTTTCGCTTGTTACAGACAGTCAACACCTACATGAGATTGACAAGGTAAGGAAAATATTGGAAGAAAATGGAATTACAGTAAAAATTGGAAAAGGTAAAGGCCAGCTAAATGATGGTCAAGTATTTGGCTGTGAATTCTATCCAGTTACGGAGACTAAGAATATTGTAGAGGCCAATGTATTCTTGGGGCAGAGTAATTTTCATGCTGCTGGAATTGCACTATCCACTAACCTTCCAACATATGTGCTTGATCCATACTTCAATGAGGTCAGAGATGTTACTGAATTTGCAAAAAAATTGCAGAAAAAAGCAATATTGACAATCTACAAGGCGGCAGAAGCAGAAACGTTTGGAATAATCATCGGATTAAAGGAAGGCCAATTTTCAAAAGTTACTGCACTCAAGTTCAAAAAGGAGTTAGAAAGCATTGGAAAGAAAGTTCAACTATTTGCCATAACAGAAATTTCAGACGACAGGTTACGTAATCTCAAAGGAATAGATGCTTTCATCCAGGTAGCATGTCCAAGAATATCAACCGATAATCATTTTCACAAGCCAGTCTTGTCTACTCCACAAGCAAATGCATTATTGAAAATATTGAAAAAAGAAGGCATAGAAGGATTCTTACAAATTCCCCATTGGCTATAAACAATTATAATCATCAAATTGCAAATCAAGGCATTGTCTCAAAAACCAACCCTTCCAGGGGATAAAATTGCAATAATTGAAGAATTTGAAATGGGTAATAATACATTTGATGATGGTCAATCAATAAGATCATTAGTTATAGGCACTCCAGAATTTGACAAGACTAATCGCATAGCAAAAATCAATGAAATGCGAAAACCAGCAGTTGCCAAAGCAGGTGATGTGATTACAGGAAATATTTCAGCGTTAATGAATAACATGTTTGCCATAAACATCCTATACATAAATGGAAAACCTACACATTCAGGTCTAGAATGTATTTGTCAAGCAAAGGGGGCAAAAAAGAGGATCCTTGTGAGAGTTGGCGACATAGTAACTGCAAAAATACTCAACCTTCTAAATGGTGTTGTACATGCCACAATTAGTGAACCTGAACTTGGAGTTTTATTTACGCAGTGCAACAAGTGTGGAGCTAAGGTCATAGCAATGGGAAGTAACATAAAATGCATAGATTGTGGATACATAGAAGAGAGAAAATTATCAACTAGGTTTGGAAACAGCGATTTTATAAAATTCAATTCCAACTAAGAATATGTTAAAAGTAGCATTCCAAGGAGAATCTGGAGCATATAGTCAAGCTGCTGCAGTAAGTTTTTTCAGAGAATCAATTGAGACAATCCCATATCCTACATTTTATGATGCATTAGATTCTACAGAGAGTGGAAGATCAGACTGTACCATACTTCCTGTAGAAAACTCACTAGAAGGAAGTGTGCCTGAAAGTTACGATTTACTACTTACCACCAAGCTCAATGTTGTAGGTGAGACATATCATAGAATATCACATTGTCTTATTGGTTTACAAAATCTGAAAAAAATTGATACGGTATATTCTCATCCGCAAGCACTTGGCCAATGTAGAAAATTCATACAAGAAAATCATTTGAAGCCCATACCAACTTATGACACTGCGGGTAGCGTAAAGATCATTCTGGAACTAGGCAAGGATAATATTTCTTGTATTGCAAGTAGAAAAGCTGCTGAAATATACAATGTCCCAATAATAAAAGAAGGAATAGAAGACAATCCAAATAACTATACGAGATTTCTTGTCTTGGCAAACAAGAAAAAAGAAAAAACATCTAAAGACAAGACATCAATAATTTTTACGATAAAACACATTCCAGGTGCATTGTATAATATTCTTGAAAAATTCAATGCAAACAGTATTAATCTGACAAAAATTGAATCACGCCCTACGAAGAGCACTCCTTGGGAGTATAATTTCTACGTAGATTTTGAGGGCCACCAAGATGATAGCAATATTCAAGACACCCTTGAGAAAATAAAGACAAACACCACATTTCTCAAGATATTAGGTTCTTATCCACGGGCTGAATTAATCTAGAATCCTTTTGGTTTTCGTATAGAAAATACTGCACTAATTCCAATTATCAAAACTCCTGATGATATAACTATGAGATGTGATGTGAATATTATTGGATTAGTTACTGCTTCTAGTTTTCCAGTTACATGAAGTATTGAACCTCCAGTGTTTGTTATGTTTATGAAATGTTGTCCATTCTCAAGACTAAACCAATCAAAGCTTACTCCCTTTTGAAAATCTTTATCAATTTGCAGACCAGTACCTGGCGTCTTCATTTTTATGTGAAATGAACTTCCTGTAACATTAAGAGACTCACGATAGTGTTTTTCTGCGTCAAATTGAAAGACATCATTTTTTCCCATATCTACAACATCGTTCACGTCATGTGCGTTGCTTATTATTGTCTGTAACAGGAAAAATGTACCTAAAACAACAGCGAGTGATCCTATTCCTATTCCAACCGCAGATTTTTTTGTAAGCATTGTGAAAAATTAATCGTGATTATATTTAAAGTAAATTACATCAATTCTACATCATGCGGTTGACTTTCTGCGTAACCTGCAGTTGACATTTTTATAAATTCTGCATTTTGCTGCATTTGCGGAATATTATTTGCACCACAATAGCTTAAACCAGAACGAATTCCCCCCGTTAGTTGTTTTATGATATCAGTTACACTTCCTTTGTATGGAACCATTGCTTCAACACCTTCTGCGACATAATCATTGAGATCTTCTACCAAGGAAGCATTACTGGTTTCTTTATTTTTTCTTCCAAGAGCTGCATAAAATGATGCCATTCCTCTGTAGATTTTGTATCGTTTACCATTTTTCATCATAAATGAACCTGGACTTTCATCTGTTCCTCCCAGTAAACTTCCAACCATTACAGTGGATGCTCCTGCTGCAAGTGCCTTTGTAGCATCACCTGATGTCCTTACACCACCATCAGAAATTATTGGAATATCATATTTTTTACCAACTTGTGCACAGTCAACTACAGCAGTAAGTTGTGGCACTCCAGAACCAGTAATTACCCTAGTAATGCATATCGAACCAGAACCCACTCCTACCTTTACTGCATCTACACCAGCTTTGATAAGATCCTCTGTACCTTGAGCAGTGGCAACATTTCCTGCAATTAGTTCACAGTTTGGAAAGGCTTTTTTTATCAACCGAACTGTGTTTATTGCATTTTCACTATGACCATGTGCAATATCCACTACTATAACATCAGCACCTGCATCGAGTAATGCTTCGGTTCTTTCCATAAAATCTCCTTTTACACCAACAGCTGCACCAACCAGCGGTCTTCCTTTTTTGTCCTTTGATGCCTGTGGATAGTTACCGGAGTTAATGATATCTTTACTAGTGATCAATCCCTTGACATGACCTCTTTCATCTAGGAGAGGTAATTTTTCAATACAATTTTTCCTAAGTATGTCTTTAGCTTCAACTATATCCACTCCAAATTTTGCAGTGATAACATCATTTGTCATGACTTCTGTAACCTTTTTACTTTCATCTTTTTGTTCTAGCATCACAATGTCTCGTCTTGTCAGTATTCCAACAAGTTGGCCTTGATTATCAGTCACAAGCAATCCTGAAGCTCCTTTTTCTCGCATGGATTCCATGGCTTCACGCACTGTCTGATCTGGATTTATCGTATATGGATTTTCTATTATTATGCTGCCTGAGCGTTTTGTTTTGAGTACTTCGTTTACCTGTTCTGAGATAGTAAGAAACCTATGTATGATTCCAATTCCTCCCTCTCTTGCGATTGCTACTGCCATGGCAGATTCAGTAACAGTATCCATATTTGCGCTTATGACTGGTATGTTAAGGGAAATATTTTTTGAAAGTTTGGTTTGTAAATTTGTTTGAGATCTAGTAACTATGCCTGATCGTTTGGGAACAAGAAGCACATCATCAAATGTTAGTCCTTCCCTTATTTCCAATGAAACCTTCTTGATTAGAATGAAAATCTGTTATAAGCCTTTCTTGAGATTTTTCAAGTTTTTTATGATCGTGACAATATCACATGTAGCCTTTACATTATGAGTTCGTATTATATCAGCACCATTTAGAGCAGCAAAAGTTTCTGCTGCAAGAGAACCATAAAGTCTCTTTTCAGGATCAACTTCATCTAACAGTTCTCCTATGAATGACTTTCGTGAAACGGAAATAAGAATTGGATACTTGCCTTTTATTTGATTCAAATTTTTCAATATCAGTACATCTCTTTGTAACCAATCAGAATTTATTTTTGTAAATAATACACCTTGTGCCTTTTTTCTAAAAAAACCAATAGCTGGATCTACTACTATTTTGTTTGCTGAAACTCCTGACTTTAATACCAGTGTAACACTTTGATCAATCAGATTTCTTGCCTGTATCACTTGATTTCCGCTAATTGGTTTATCGCTAAATGCACATACAATAATAGACGGACTGTATTTCTCAAGGACTTTAATCATGTTTTGGTCATATTTTAGGCCTGAAACATCATTTACTATTTCTGCACCTAATTGAAGAGCAACTTCTGCCACCTTTGCCCTACATGTGTCAATAGAGATAGGTAATTTTGAGACTTTTTGAATTGCATTTATGCCAATTGTAATTCTTTTGATCTCTTGATCTTCGGATATCAAGGTCTTGAGATACGGAGCAGTAGACATTCCTCCAACATCAATAAAATCAGCACCATCTTCTTCCATTAATTTAACAGTTTTTTCCATGATTTTTTTATCAGTAAATACTGATTTTTTATAAAATGATTCAGGACTTGTGTTAATTATTCCCATCACTCGTATTGGACTGGAATCACCGACTCTCACTCTTGCAAGTTTATGCATATGGTTTATGATTAACCCAGGATACATTTAGACTTACATGACTTTGGATGGATGGCATCAAAAATATCTAGAAATTCTAAAAGAATTCAATTATGATAGATCAAAAGAGATAAGATCAGCCAAGATCCTCAGCTCATTTCTAAAGAATAGATTTCAATTAGATACAATAGAGAAAAAAATTAAAAACAAAACTGTCTTCGTTATCGGAGCAGGACCATCTTTGGATGCCTCTTTACCATATCTCAAAAAGTTCAAAGGTTTTACAAAGATCGTTGCTGACGGTGCTACACAAGCATTACTTGAGAATAACATAGTACCTGATATCATAGTGACAGATCTTGATGGAAATATAGAATATCTCAAAAGATCATCCGAGTCCAGATCAATAATGGTCGTTCATGCTCATGGAGATAATATCAGGAGGCTTCCATTTGCAATTTCATTCAGATACTGCATAGGTACTACGGAAGACAAACCTTTTGGAAAAATTAGAAACTTTGGTGGATTTACAGATGGTGACAGATGCGTATTTCTCGCCAATCATTTTAAAGCATCCAAAATTATTCTAATTGGAATGGATTTTGGAACCCACATAGGAAGATATTCTAAAGAAGGAGCATATAGCAAGCCCATAAAGATAAAAAAGCTAAGTAAAGGAAAATCACTCTTAGAATGGCTTGCCTCAAAAAGTGATGTGGATCTTTATACAACATCTAGTCCAATATCAGGATTCAAAAATATAAAATTAGCAGATCTTCAAAGGTTGGTCAGATAGTAGAGCTTGTTTTAATATTTATTATCCATTTAACAGTAGAAAAAACATGGATTATTCAGAGGAAAATCTGCGTGACATTTTAGAATTAAGAGAATGGATCTCTGAAGAAATTGAGAAAAGAGAACAAGAGATCGATAAATTTAGACAGAATCTTCGCATTCTTGATTCTCTTGTAAAGCAATCAAGTTTTAGTAAAGCATCTTCTCTTGTATCCAGTAAACAGAATACACAACAAAATCAGCAAACATCATCTTCTATAATTCCCATTAAAACACCAGACAATAAAATTTTAGCAAATGCACATGTAACTTCTGATGAGCTAGTAATCATCCCATCAGAAGATACCATATTAGATATTGAAACACATCCATTCAAATCATTTTTCCTAGGAAGAATAATTGGAGGAATGGAAAATCAAGATAAATTAGATGTTCAGAGTGGCAAGATTCCACAAAATACTGCAATATCATGTTTAGTAAATAAGGACGGTAGTAGAATTAGAGAAATTCTCATCAAGAATTATCGTCAAAAGGAAAGAGTAAACGAGATAATAAATACAGTAACGTGGTCATTTTCCAGAATGATTGAGAATTCTCAAAAGTGATTACCATGGATAAGATAATTGTACTAGATTTTGGTTCGCAATATAGTCACCTCATTTGTAGAAGAATTAGAGAATTTTCAGTCTATTCAGAACTTGTTCCATACAACATATCACTTGAAGAACTAAAGAAAATGAATCCAAAAGGAATAGTATTCAGTGGAGGACCTGCAAGTGTATACAACAAGGATTCACCACAGCCATCAAATGGAATATTTGAGATGGGACTTCCTGTACTTGGCATATGTTATGGCCACCAATTAATTGTCAATAAATTTGGAGGCAAGGTTAAACGCTCTCACAAGGAGTATGGATCTTCACTACTTAGCATAGATAACAACTCTGATCTACTTTCAGGTATGGGTAAATCAACAAGAGCTTGGATGAGTCATGGGGATGCGGCGGAGAGCTTACCGGAGGGGTTTAATGTAATAGGACATACTGAAAATTCTTTTGCAGCAGCAATTGCAAATAGACAAAAAATGGTGTACGGTATTCAGTTTCATCCAGAAGTAATTCACACTGAAAATGGAACTCAGGTTCTCAAGAATTTTGTTCTAGATATATGCAAAGCAAAACAAGATTGGACCTTGGAGAATTTCATAGAAACGACGGTATCAGAAATTTCAAAAATTGAAGGCAATGTATTATGCGGGATAAGTGGAGGTATTGATTCCACAGTAGCTGCATTATTGATTCAAAAAGCTATAGGAAATAGACTCAAATGCGTTTTTGTCGATAATGGCCTTTTGCGACTGGATGAAGAAGTAGAAGTAGAAAAAATGTTTGAAAATAATTTTGGGATGAATTTTACAGCAATAAATGCAAAAGAGAGATTTCTTACCAGACTCAAAGGAATATCGGATCCTGAGCAGAAACGCATGATCGTAGGCGAAGAGTTTGTCAAGGTATTCACTGAGTTTGCAGAGAAGAACGGCCCATTCAAGTGGTTAGCCCAAGGTACACTCTATCCAGATGTTATAGAAAGTGGAGTTTCAAAAGGTCCGGCAGCAGTAATCAAGACTCATCACAACGTTGGAGGATTACCATCATGGTTAAATTTGCAAATCTTAGAACCTCTCAGGTTTCTTTACAAGGATGAGGTAAGAAAAGTTGGCAAAATCTTAGGTGTGCCAGACAAACTTCTTAATCGTCATCCATTTCCTGGACCTGGTCTTGCAGTAAGAATAATGGGTGAACTGACCCCAGAAAAATTACAGATCTCAAAACAAGCAAGCAAGATTGTGGAAAATGAACTGATGTCATCAGGATGGTATGACAAGGTTTGGCAGGCCTATGCAGCTGTTGGAGATGACAGAGCAGTTGGAGTGGTTGGTGATGAGAGGAAATATGGCCATGTTGTTCTAGTCAGGATAGTAGATTCTATTGATGCCATGACTGCAGATTGGACAAGACTACCTTCTGAGATACTTGAGAAAATCAGTAATAGAATTACAAATGAAGTAGAAGATGTAGCCTGGGTAAGCTATGTAATTTCAAGCAAGCCACCGGCTACAATAGAGCCTCAATAAAAATAAAAAATCTTCTATAATTCACTGAATTTATTTTTAAAAGAAATTTTTAAAATTAAAGAATTATGGGACTACGTTTATTCTGGCAGTCGGTGGATTCTGGTCTTGAACTACCATAATCTTCACGGTGCTGGAATCTGTACCATATTGGTTGCTCACTGTGAGTTTGAACTCTACTAGTTTCTGTTGACCATAGTCAACAGATGGTGAGTAGAATGCTGGATGAGCAGTACTACTCAATATTACAGTCACTGGGTCACCGCTGATTTGTTCCCACTTGTACTTGATATTTACACCAGTACTAGCACTACCATCTAATACGACTCTGCTATTTGGTGAGACTGTTTGATCTGGACCTGCATTAGCAACTGGTGGTTGTCCTGCTACTGGGAGGTTATTGATCTTAACAGTTACAGAGCATGATGGAATGTCAACCATGTTATCAGATACGTCTAATGTAAATTGAAGTGTACCACTTGGGCCATTTGGAGTTGGTGCTACAAATGTTGGGCTCATATCAGTGCTAGAAGATAGTTTTACTGGTTCTCCAGATATTTGTCTCCAGTAGTATGATATTGAATCACCACTTGGGTTTGCAACTGATACTGGCAATCTAACTAGAGAATTAGAATTAACAGAAGCATCTTGGCATGTTACGGTTGGATCTTGATGAGTACTTTTAACGGTAACTTTAGTCATAGCAGCTGATTTTCCTCCATGTCCATCATCGGCTGTAAATACAAATAACAAAACTGCAGTTCTACCTGGTGCTACTGCTGGAGCCACAAATGATGTAGCAGTATTATCAGTTGATGATAACTGTACACTTGAACCAGAATATTGACCCCATGCTAATGTTAGTGAATCATTATCTGGATCCGTTGCAGTAGCCGTTAGGGAGACTTGAGTTCCTTCGTCAACAACTTGATCAGGATTTACTGTAACAACCGGAGGATGGTTAACGTGTAAAACTACAACATTAAAAGTTGTAGTGTCCTTCAATCCATATCCATCATCTACTGTTAATGATAACTTTAATGATTTCACTTCATTTGCAGGAACAGTTGGAGCTATGAAAGATATCACTGGAGCAGTGGAACTTGGAGCAAATGTTACTGCATCACCAGAGAGTTGAGTCCATTGATAAGACAATTTCTTGCCGACGTCGGGAGTTGTTGACTTTAGACCAGAAAGTGTAACCTTTGTGTTTTCATACACTACGATGCTATTTGCCAATGAACCTTGTAAGAAATACTGTGTTAGTGTGCCTGATCTTGCAACATCAGTTGTATAGAATTTAGCACAGTAAATATGATCTGTACCCTGAAATTGTTGAATACATTGTTGAAGGAATTGTTCTGCGCTGCCACTGTTTGTTGAGCTTGTTTGGGCATTTGCAGATATTGTTGGCAACACAGCAGCGAAAATCATCGCAGCTAGTATAGCAACAAAAAATTTGTAATTCAACTTGTCAGTTCTAAATTTTAGATTATTAAAAAACCTTTCTCTCAAATTGTGGTATCTTCAAGATCAGTTTTTTGATCTAAAAACGCTGTTTGATATGGTAATTTCATCGATTTTACGCAATAATCACGGGCTCATGGACCATTAGTATCAACAAATGACAAAACTTCATCCATTGTAGGTGGAATTCCAAGTGGATTACCAACATATAGAGAAGCTGCACCATTTGCAAACCTTAGTCTTTCAAAAGCATCCAGATTTACAACATAACCAAGCAGATTTGCAGCATCCCAAACATCTCCAGCTCCTGTTACAAATTTGGGTTGTACTTGGAAAGACTTGCCAAATTCTACCTCTTTTCCATTTGACCAATACGATCCTGCAGCAGTATGAAGATCAATAGGTATTGAGTATCTCCGTGCCAATTCAAGCACAAGTTTCTTGGTTTCATTTTCCCCAGAAATTTTATCTAATCCAGATTGTGTCAGAAGAATATTACATTCATTCTCATTAACACATAAAGAATCTAGATGATCTGCAAGTTTAGGCAGTGTTTCTTTGAACTCTTCAGATCTTGTTTGAATATCGGCTGGATCTAGAAAATGAAAAGCTGATGTAGACTTTGTGAATGCAAACTGTGATAATTCTGTTCCTTTTTTATTGCTTGCCCAATTTGTCACAATGACAGCATCTGCACTTGTTATCACATCCTGTTCAACTGTTCCAAGTTTTTCAGGTCCAAAATTTTCATTATCGCCTAAATCCGAAATCATTACGTTTACAATGTTGCCCGCATTGTTGAATTCAAGTGATGTTGTTCTTCCAGGTTTTCCATCAATTATAAAAAGTGAGACTTTATCAAATTCAGAAAAAGTTTCTCGTAGTATCTGAGAACCAGTCTTGTCTGCAATTGTAATCAATGATACAGGACATCCAAGTTTAGCAAGAGCATAAGCAACATTTGTTGCATTTCCACCTTTTAGATCTGTTTGTGTAATTCCACGAATACTTCCACCCAATTTACTTTTTTCTAAAATTTGATTGTAAAGTTTATCTAAATTTTGAATCTTGATGATACGATCTAGGAAAAAATCATTTAGAACAACAACTGATTTAGTTAGTTTTAGATTTTGTAGCTTTTCTAACATGAAAAGGCTTAGCCCATTGGCGGGCCTCTTCCGCCGCCTCGGCCGCCGGATGAGGCAATAACATCATCAATTCTGAGTATCATGCATGCAGCTTCGGTTGCAGATTTTATTATCTGCTCTTTTACTGCAACTGGTTCTATGATATCAATGGAAAACATGTCTGCAACTCTAGTATTTCTTGCATCAATGCCAGTCCATTTCTTTCCTTGACTGTGTTTTGCACGAAGTGTAACCATGGTATTGATTGGATCCATTCCTGCATTTTCAGCAATTGTTAATGGAATTATTTCAAGAGCCTCGGCATATTTTTTAATTGCAAGCTGTTCTCTTCCTTCAAATTTATTTGCCCATTCTTTTAGTTGTGAAGCCAAGAATTCTTCAGGGGCTCCACCTCCAGCCACAACTGCAGGCTTTTCTATTACATCTTTTACAACCATTAATGAGTCATGCATTGATCTATCTACCTCGTCTACAACTCTTTGAGATCCTCCTCTTAGTAACAATGTGATGGCTTTTGGATTTTTGCAGCCCTCAATGAAGACCCATTTGTCTGTCTCGACTTTTCTTTGCTCTACAAGATCTGCTGCACCCAAGTCCTTTGAAGTCATATCGTCGATATTACTGCTAATTCTGCCTCCAGTTGCTTTTGCAAGCTTTGTCATATCACTTTCTTTTACTCTTCGGACTGAAAGTATACCTTGTTTAGCTAGATAATGCTGTGCAATGTCATCTATGCCCTTTTGGCAAATTAACACATTTGCGCCAATTTGGTGAATCTTGTCTACCATAGATTTGAGCATTCTATTTTCTTCTTCAAGGAACATCTGCATTTGAGTTGGGTCGCTAATTCTGATTTCAGCACTCATCTCTGTTTTTTCAATCTCCAAAGCTGAGTTTAGTAATGCAATCTTTGCCTTTTCTATTTTAGTAGGCATGCCGCTATGAACAACTTCCTTGTCAAGTACTATGCCTTTGATAAATTGAGTATTTCTAATGGAACCGCCTGCTTTCTTTTCCACCTTGATATTATCAAGATCTACTTTATGTCCTTCTGCTTCTTTCTCTACAACTTGTAATATAGAATCAACTACAAGCTTGGATAACATGTCACTGTCTTCTGATATGAGTTTTGACTGCATGCTTGTTTTTGCGATTTTTAATAGAATTTCCCTTTCATTTGGACTTACTTGCTTTGCCATTTCGGTGAGAAGTAAAAGTGCTTTTTCTGCAGCTGCTTGGTATCCTTCAATAATCACTGTAGCATGGACGTCTTTTTCCAGAAGCTCTTCGGCTTTTGCCAACAGTGCACCACCAAATACTACTGATGATGTAGTACCGTCACCAACCTCATTATCAACAGTTTTTGAGATCTCAACCATCATTTTTGCAGCTGGATGTTGAACATCGATTTCTTTTAGAATAGTAGCACCGTCATTTGTAATTGTAACGTCACCTAGGGAGTCAACGAGCATCTTGTCCATTCCGCGTGGACCAAGACTTGTTCTTACAAGTTCTGCAACTAGCTTTGCTGCAGCAATGTTATTTTTTTGTGCGTCTCTTCCCTTTTGTTGTAATGCACTTTCTTTTAGTACTAATACAGGTCCTTGTGGTGTTTGTTGAATAGATGCCAAAATTAATCCCTTAGTTCGTGTAATTAGTTGCCCCTTTTAATACCTTATCTGTTCAAGATCTTCAGATATATTCTATTTTTAACGTCCACAACGCCAGTGTACAAGATTCTGATCTCAGGTAATGCAAGAAAAGGTAAGAAGAGAGGTATCAGATGAGGATTTTTGAATTTGCATCCTGTCTCTACTAGTTTAGAATCTATACTAGAATACTCGTCTAATGTTTTTTCAAAAGATAATGACGATATCAAACCAGCAAGTGGTAACGAGAATTTACTCATAATATTGCCATTTTTAGCTACCAGCATGCCCCCCTGCATCTTAGTCAGACTATTTGCAACAAAGGCCATGTCTTTTTCATTTGAACCTATAACTATCATATCATTTTCATGAAAACTCTGTGTACATCCAAATGCCCCTATATCAGCACCAAAATTTCTCAAGAATGCCACAGTTTTCTGTCCAGTACCATATGTCCTATCAATAGCAGCTACTTTCCATACATCTTTGTCTTGTGATGCCATCACGTTACCATCTCGTACTTGAAGATCTTCTTGATCCAATTTTGTTATTATTTCTGTATCAAGTTTGATAACCAATGCTTGGGCAGTGGTTTCTTTGCTTCGTATAACAAAGTCTTTTTCTCCAAACTTTCTTCCTGTCCTTACGGTTTTTTTCATCCAACTTGGAATTACGGTCTTTGGTCCATCCACTACAAGACTGTTATGTGCTACCATCAATTTTCCTCCGACAAAGACTTTGTTTGGTTTGATCTTTTCCAAATCATCAAAGACTAGAATATCAGCTAACTTGCCAGGTGCAATTGCGCCAAGGTCTTTGCTCATGCCATAATACTCGAAAGAATTCTTTGATCCAATAGTTATAGCGTCTATTGGATCCATGCCAATAGAGATAGCTTTTCTGACACAGTGATCAATCATGCCATATTCAGCAACATCTTTTGGGGAAACCCCATCTGTACAGAACATTAGTCTATCAAGATATGTTTTATGAGATAATACACTAGGCAAAATTTTATCAAGATCTCGTCTGATAGAACCTTCCCTCATCATTACCCACATTCCAAGTCTTAGTCTTTCCAAGACTTGATCATAGTCAATCGGTTCATGACATGAGAAAATTCCAGAAGCTATGTAGGCATTTAGTTTTTTATCGCTTGCACCAGCTGTATGACCATTTATGATACCATTATTTTTTAAAACATTTGATATGCTTGCAATAGTGTCTGGATCTCTTGTAGTTACTTTG
Source organism: Nitrososphaerota archaeon (assembly GCA_013288545.1). Taxonomy (GTDB): domain Archaea; phylum Thermoproteota; class Nitrososphaeria; order Nitrososphaerales; family Nitrosopumilaceae; genus Nitrosotalea. The sequence continues at coordinate 77,635 of JABDBR010000002.1, forward strand.
GTCCAAGAAAACACCTCACCTAGACCAACAACGTTTTCAATGTCCAATCCTTTATTTTCTTCTTTTTTGGTTAATGTTCTTGCATGACTAAATTTTCTATCAACAGGAAGTCCTCCAGGAATTACATGGTAAACCCTAATCGGAAGACTTTGTGTCATTTTGACAAATTCTTTGAATCCCTTGTAACCGCAGACACTTACAATATCAATTGGATCTGCAAACAAGGTGGTAGTACCTGACAAGAGTGATTGTTTTGCAAATTCTGATGGAAGAACATATTGATCTATGTGTATATGAGGATCTACAAATCCAGGTGCGATGTATCTGTCCTGCAAATCAATGACTCCAGTCTTCTCTCCAACTGTATGAGATGCATCTTTTCCCACATATGCAATTCTGTCTTTTTTGATTGCTACGTGAATTTGAGGTATGATTTCCCTTGAATAGACATTAACCAGCCTACAATTTTTCAAGACAATATCTGCCTTGTTTTCACCCATAGCTACAGCATTGAGCGATAAAATCATGGAGGCAAGTGAGCTGGCCTTCATAGAAATAATGTAATCTCTGATACTATTAAAGCGATGTTTAAATTACGGTCAACGCAGCTCATTTTTTATGAACATGCCAAAGGAGATCAATAGGTATTGTCCCAAATGCAAGAAACATACATTGCATAAGGTCTCCATATACAAGGCAGGAAAGAGAAGAGGTTCTGCTATTGGTGAAAGAAGACACGCCGAGGATAAGAAAGGTTATGGTGGTCAAAAGTTCCCAAAGTTAGCAAAGCCAGCAAAGACTACTAAGAAGATTACACCTATAATGACATGTCCAGAATGCAAGAAAAAGTGGAATGTATCAGGAATAAGATTGAGAAAATTGGAGTTAGTTGCATAATGAAAAGAGCTCACATTTGGATACCAAAACCAGGAAGTAAATTCCAAAGAGTACAGTGTAAAGAATGCGGAGAAGAGAGTGTTGTTTACTCACATGTTTCCTCAATAGTTACATGCAAGGCATGTGGTAATACTTTAGCAGAGCCAACCGGTTCCATTGCAAAAACAAATGGAAAAATTTTAGGTAGTGCAGATTAAGTCATAATCTTTTTTCGTATTCAGGTTAGTAGCTATTCGTTTATCATCAAAGATTATACATGATTCCCTCACAGGTTTCATGTTTTTTACTTGTTTAGGATCAACTATAGAAATTCCAGTATATGCACATTCTTCACCATCATAATCAACAAAAAATTCTGCTTCCAGTCCAAGAGATTGAAGAAAATTTTTTCGAACTAGTATACTTGTCCACACATCTTCGCCATTTACCAGACTTACAATTTTCCTAATTATTTCAGAGTCTAAAAGTGGCATATCACCAGAAGCTACAAAAATCAATTCTTCAAACTTGTGTAGAGATTCTCCCAAGTCATCGACATATCCATTTCCCTTTGTTTCAAGTACATCAATTCCCAATCTAGAAACAAACTCACGTGTCTTTGGAGCATTATTACTTGTAACGCACACTATCTTTGAGAATATTCCTGAATTTTCAAAAGCATTCAGAACGTGTTCTATCAACGGTTTTTTATATTTTAGAAGAAGTTTTTCCTCTGGTGATTTCATCCTAGTACCTTTGCCTCCACACATAACTAATCCTATCATACCGATGCAAAAATCAATAAAGATGTCAACCTTACTAATTCATTACTTGCCCCAAATACGTCGCCTGAAATTCCTCCAAAGCTTCTTTTTGCAACAGTAAGCAATAGAAAAGACAATCCTATACACGATATTACTACAAATACGCCTGTCATCCCTCCTAAAATCACAGTTGGTATTATTGCAAGTATTACAGCTACTGCAAGTTTTTTTGGATCCTTCATGGATTGAGTAAAAGGAGAACTAAGTCCTTGCCAAGCTGAGATTCCACGATTTGCCTGTATTACCATAGACAGTTTGGCCATCAATTCACTTAGCAAAATTGCCTCAAACAATACAAAACCCTTCATCATAGAAATTGCAAGTATCATTCCTGCAGCATACAATACAACTGTCATTACTCCCGCAGAACCAACAGCTGGGTCTCTCATTGCTTTGAGTTTTTTTTCTTTTGTTCCCTTTGCCATAATTCCATCCGCAAAATCACAGAGTGCATCAGTATGATGAATCCCAGTGATTATGGCAAGTGCTCCAGTTAAGATCAAACCAGTAATCAGAGGTTGAAGAAACAAAGATAGTCCATAACCTGCTGCACCAATGACTAGTCCAATCAAAGCTCCCGCAATTGGAAAAAGATACATGTTCTTTGCAACAGTTTCTAGCTCGCTATTCTTAGAAGGAATAATAGTTAGAAATGATACTACAGATGATATTTCCTTAAACATTAAACCACCAACCAAGAGATGACAATAGCAAAATAACAGGAATTGTAAAAAGTAAAGCAAACAGCACTGTAGTGACTTTCATTATAGAAATTGCAGATCTGAAATGCCTTTCAGTTATCTCAGAATTACCATCTCCTAGTACATAATGCTCCATTTTTTCAAATTTTATTCCAAGTGCACCTGCCAGAGTTGCCATTGGATAGCCAGCGTTTGGGCTTTCAGTCTTTGAACCATCTCGTTTCATGATATGAATTGAGTGTCTCCAATCTTCCTTTAGTATGATACAAGAAAATACCATTACAAGACTTGTGAGTCTAGAAGGAAGAAAGTTGAGTATTTTATCACAGTTGGCAGCAAACCAACCTGTGTTTCTAAATATTTCTGTCTTGTATCCAATCATAGAGTCAGCAGTATTTACAGTTCTATAAACAAATGCACCAATTAGGCCAAAAATTGAGAAATAAAAAAGCGGACCAGTGATTCCGTCAACGATGTTTTCACTGATGCTTTCAAGTGTTGCAGAAATAATATGTTGTTTATCCAGATTTTTGGTATTTCGCTTTACTATCATAGAAAGTTTTGTCCTAGCACCATCTAGGTCATTTTTAGATAGAGAATCCATGATTTTTGATGCGTGATCTTCCATTCCCTTTATGGCAATAGTAGTCTTTAGAAGAATTCCGACCAAAATTATGCTTGCACCAATAAGCAGAATTTTATAGAATTCATTTGAATCAAAATTTTCCACATATTTCAAAGAAGATGAAAATGAGGTAACCAGAAAAGAGACTATCGCTATCACCAAAACGAGAATAAGAATTCCATTGGTTTTTTCAATCACTGGATTGGTTGATTTTGCATATGGTACAAACTTGCCAATCAATTTTCCTATCCAGACAGTTGGATGATATCGGTTTGCTGGATCTCCAAAAAGAAAATCAAGCGCAAGTGCAAATATAACTGCAATTATTGGTATTAGAATCAACTTATCATACCTCGTATCTTTTTCATATCGATATTTTTTTTCACAGTGCAAGCCAAGTGATCAATTTCTTTATCTAGTGTTCTCAGATATTTTTTTGTCCATAAGACTTGTTTTGGATTTGCGTGTAGAGAATCTTCATCTGGGATATCAAATTTAATTAGAGGAATCGTGCCAATTACTGGTTTCATGGTTTTCTTTTTCAATATTGAATAGCCGGGATGCAGTATAGCCACATCTCCTCTAAACTTGTTTATAACAAACCCTTTGACTAGTTTTTGATGTTTCTTATCAAGAAGAGCCAACGTTCCCACAATACTGGCAAAACTTCCACCCTTATCTATGTCAGTAACCAAGATCACGGGGGATTGACAATATTCTGCCATTCTCATGTTAGCAATGTCATATCGTTGCAAGTTTATTTCTGCTGGAGATCCTGCTCCCTCAAGTATTACAATATCATTTACCTTTAACAATTGGTCAAGCGCACTCTTTGATTCTTCCAGTCCTGTTGAGAGCGCAAATTTTTTGTAATAGTCCCTAGCATGCATTTTACGATATAATATACCGTTTACAAAAATTTCACTCTTGTAATTCCCAAGAGGTTTTAACAAAATTGGGTTCATTATTGGAATTATCTTAGTTCTTGCAGCAATTGCCTGGATAGCTTGAGCCCTTGAGATTTCAAAGTCTTTGCCAATATAAGAATAAGACGACATGTTTTGTGACTTGAATGGCGCTACCTTGTATCCATCATCAGAGAGAATTCTACAAAGAGCAGTAACTAGAGTTGTTTTACCAGCCCCGGAGGAAGTACCTTGTATCATCAAAGTTTTTGCAGTCATAATTCTCTTAATGCCTCAATTAGCTTGAGATTTTCTTTGCGAGTTCGAACTGCAATCCTTATGAAATTATCATTCAATCCATGAAATGTACTACAATCTCTTATGAGGATATTTCGTTTTAACAATCTATTTTGAATTTGGCTTGATTTTATCTTTGATTTTATCAAAATAAAATTTGTATTAGAATTATAACAAGTAAAGCCCTTTATCTTCGATATAGAATTTGTGAGAAATTTTGATTCCTTTTTTATAATATTCAGTGTTTTTGGTAAATGTGATTTATCAGATAGTGCTTTGATTGATGATTGCTGTGCAATCCCGCTAACGTTCCATGGAATCTTTATTTTTCGTAGAATTTCAATCATTTTTTTATTGCCAAGCCCGTATCCGATTCTCAGCCCTGCTAACCCAAATGATTTTGTCAAGGATCTAAGAATGAAAAGATTATCAAATTCTTTCAAATATGAGACAACACTCTCATTACCATCTGGAACTAACTCAATAAAACATTCATCAAGAAAAACCATTGTAGATTTGTCATATGCTGATTCTAGGATTTTTAACATGTTCTTTTTCTTTATAAGAACTCCCGTAGGATTATTTGGATTACATAAAAAGATACAGTTTTTCTTTTCCATCATATCTTGAAATTCCGATAGGTTTTGGTTTAGATCCATTGATTTGAAAAAAAATAGTATTGCCCCGTTTAATTTTGCAGCAGATTCATATTCACTAAATGTAGGAATTGGAATCAGCACTTTTTGATTTCGTAAAAATGTAGCACAGTAATTATAGATTATTTCAGTGGCTCCATTTCCCACTATAATCTGATTTTTTAGAATTCCAGTGTATTTTTGAAGATGAGTTCTCAATTCATCTGAATTAGGATCTGGATAGACAGAAATTTGTGAAATATTTTTGAAGGCATCTCTTACTTTAGATGGAAAACCAATAGGGTTGACATTGGAACTAAAGTCAAGTAATCTTAAATTGTGTTTGAGGCTGCTATCTGAAAATATACCTCCATGAGCAGCCACTTTATGATTTTCTATTGTCTTTTCTATTCTAATCCTCATATTTTTCAAATACTCATATCAGTATTTAGTTGTGTTTTGCTTGTACTTCTAAAAGAATATTAATTGTACAAAGACTATTTTCTTCATGAAGCGCGTAGCCATAATAGGAGTCACTGGAGCAGTAGGACAGGAATTTGTTCTTGCTTTAAACAAACATCCGTGGTTTGAGGTAAAGCAAATAGCCGCATCTGAGCGCTCAGCCAAGAAAAAATTTGTAGATGCAATAAGAGATCCAAACAGTGGTATTTTGAAATGGCATTTACGAGAAACTATTCCAGAATATGTGAAGGATATGATAGTAGATGCAGTAGATGATATTAATCCAGAAAATTTTGATTTAATTTTTAGTTCTGTAGAAAGCGAAGCTGCAAGAGACATAGAAACAAAGTTTGCAAAACATGTTCCAGTTATCAGCACTTCTGCAGCATACAGATACGAAGCAGATGTTCCAATTTTAATCCCAGGAATAAATGATGATCATATAGGATTACTAGACGTTCAAAGAAAGAATAGGGGTTGGAAAGGATTTGTAGCACCATTACCAAATTGCACAACAACAGGACTTGCAATAACAATGAGACCACTTCTAGACAAGTTTGGTGCTCAGAAGATAATCATGACATCCATGCAGGCAATGTCAGGCGCAGGTAGATCACCTGGTGTTTCTGCACTAGATATTACCGATAATATCATTCCATACATACCAAAGGAAGAAGACAAGGTACGACTAGAGACAGGAAAAATACTTGGAAAGTTCATAGATGGAAAAATTGATCCTGCAAAAATGAAAGTCAGTTGTACATGTACAAGAGTTCCAGTATTAGATGGACATACTGAAACCGTTTTTGTTGAAACTGCTACTCATGTTGATCCAGAAACTGTCAAGAAAGCAATGCAGGATTTCTCAGACCATGTGAGTGTTACAGGACTACCTTCTGCTCCAAAAGAATATCTCATGGTCAACGAAGACCCCACAAGGCCACAACCAAGACTAGATAGAGAAATCAATGAAGGAATGACTACAGTAGTTGGGAGACTAAGAGAAGATACAGTGTTTGACAATGGTATAAAGTATGTACTGTTCTCACATAATGAAAAAATGGGTTCTGCAAAAGGGGCAGTATTGCTAGCAGAAATGCTATACAAGAAAGGCTACATTTAGCAAATTATGAAATTATAGAAATTTTATACTAACAACTTTAATAAGATCCATTTATTCACAATAATCTGTATTTTGATGACAAAAGTTGATGATTTAGATATGATAATTTTATCAGAATTATCACAGGACGCAAACATATCAGTTCCACGAATTTCAAAGAAGATTAACGTAAATTCGTCTGTAGTATACAGCCGAATCAAGAGGTTAATCAAAAGAAAACTCATTGAACGTTTTACCATAGTTGTAAATGATAGAGAATTAGGCTATACAGTCAAAGCACTTACCGGAATAAACATGGACTCTAAGATGAGAGATAATGTGATTGAAGAATTAATGAAGATCCCAGAGGTAAGAGAGATTTCTGAGGTAACTGGAAGATTTGACATTATAGTAACCATGTATGCTAAAAACCTCGATGAAATGCATCGATTAATATCAGAAAGACTTGGAAGGATTCAGGGAGTTCAGCGTTCTGAGAGTTTTATTGAAATGAAAAGGACAACAAAGCCTATGCCTTACAAGCCAGCAAAATAATTGAGGCCTTTTCAACCTATAAATAAGTAATAAGATCCAAATGTGAGTAAGAGTGTGCTAACAACAAAAGCTAGTTCAAGAATCAAGGTATACTATGAGGTTACCAAGCCAAAGATATGGTATCTCCTTGTGTTTACTGCAATAGGAGCAGCCTTCACGGCATCGAATTTGTATCATATTCCAATATCTCCATTAACATGGTGTCTTGTCATAGGCGGTGTAATAGCAGGTTCTGCTGCGGCAAACACATTGACAAACTATAATGACAGAGACATAGATGCAATAATGGAACGAACAAAAGATAGACCCATTCCAAGTAGAAGGATTTTTCCTGCTGAAAAAGCACTGTATTTTGGATTAATTCTTGCTGCAATATCTCTAGTCAGCGCTTTTGCCATAAACATGTGGGCAGGTATTTTCATGGCTTTTGGACTTGCTGATAATATTCTTATTTATAGCAAATTGCTCAAAAGAAGGAGTAGAACAAATATTGTTTTAGGAGGTTTTTCAGGGGGAGCACCTGCAATGATTGGCTATGTTGCAGTTACAAGTACAGGCCTATGGGATTTAGGCTTGGTCATGGCCGGATTAGTTTTTGTTTGGATTCCAATGCACATATGGAGCCTTACACTTCATGTCAAGGAAGATTACAACAAAGTTAATGTTCCAATGTTAACTGCTGTTGAATCTGAAAAGACATCAGTTCGTGTCATTGCAGGAACCACTATCATGATGGTTCTTTTCAGCGTACTTCCATTTTTCATGACAGGCATGTCTGGAAAACACCTATTCCATGAAGTATATCTCTATACTGCAATTGTGTCAGGTGCAATAATGATTGCATTAAGTGCATGGTTACTTGTAAAACCATCTGAGAAAGCGTCATGGACACTATTCAAGTTTTCAAGTCCATATCTTGCAATATTGTTTATTGCATTAATGATTGATTCTGCGCTTTGAGTTTTATTTAAAATATTTTTTTAATGATATTTTTTCAGCACCAGGAATTTTAGCAATTTCAAATCCATCCGCTCTTTTTGAAAAGGATTTGGTGGCATCTACTCCCATCTTGGCAGTAAGAAGATTTTTTTGATCACTAGATGGGTCCAGACTAGAACCTCTCACTTTAGATATTATTATTAGATCTTTGTCGGCTTGAAATCTAGTAGCCATTGCATATTCAACCGCAACAGGATCTGATGGATCAATGTCATCATCTACTATTACCACATTCTTGAGGGATCGATGTGCAGAAAAGGCAGCTTCAATTGCCTTTCTGGGATCCGAGTCTCGTTTTTTTGATATCTGAATAACTGCATGTAACCATTTACAGCCACCTTCAGTCAGTACAACATTCCTAGTTTGTGGTAGAACTTGTTTTAGATCTTTGTTTATCTTAGCTTCAATTGGCATACCCATCAGCAATTGATGTTCACCAAAGCCAGCCAGTACATCATGAAAGATAGGATTATTTCTAAAGTATATTCGGTCAAGCTCAAAAACAGGTTGGACTCTTTTGAAATCATATGTGCGAAGCATTTCTACCATCCATTCTTTGTGTGTCTTGTCTTTGAGAATTCTTCCCTCGATAATTATTTCTGATTCTGATGGGACAAGCATCTTAGAATAAGGTGATATGGAAAGAGTGAGTTTTTTGTCTAGTAATTCATTTGCAATCTCAAGTTCATCTTTTCCCCAATCAGCTTGGTATGCCCCGGCAATTGAAACAGCTGGATGAACACCTATTGAAATTGCAACTTTAAGGTCTTCACCATGTTCTTTTGCATAAACAAAAGTTCTATGAAGATGTCTTCCCTCCACCATTCTAATTGAAAAATGTTTTTCATCGATCCTCAATAATCTATTAAATGATGAATTTTGTGTACCCATTTCCTGGTTTTTAGTATATATGATTGAGGATGTAATGAAAGGCCCTGGTTCTTTATCAAAATGAGTAACTATTGGTAAAGTAAAAAGATCTCTTGATTGATTTTCCATGAATTTAGCCTTTGTAGTTATTTTTGGTTTTGATGCATGTTTTATAGCAGAAATTACTTTTTCGTGTATCTTGTCTTCAGTGGCACCAACTGCATAAGCAAATCTTTTTCGTGTACCAACCAGATTTGAAACTACACGAAACTTGCTATCTTTAACATTTTCAAACAACACTGCTTTTGAGCCGTCCATCTTGGCAGTTACTGCAGCAATCTCAAATTTTGTAGAAACTTTCTTTTTTACTACAGCCAACTCGCCCTTTTTGGATACAAGATCCAGATAGCTTCGCATATCAGAAGTCATTGTTTTATAATCTCCATTAATTCGTTCATTAGTACTTTCATACTGTCAAGATCTAAGTCTTTTTCAATATTTAATGAAAAAATGCATATTCCATTTATTGTAGAAGCCACACGCTCTGAGACCATTTTGAGGAAAAGTGTATCTGATTTTGATGGTATTACAGCAGCTGTACTTACACGACCACCCGAACTAATAGAAACAACAAGTGTTCCTATTCTTTCTTTTCCCTCAGAAATGGAAATAAAATTACCATTATCGTATGGAACAATCTGTACCAAGAAGTCTCTATGATTCACCTTGACGGTTTTTTTCGTATAACCGACCTGTGATATCAACGGCTTACTTCAGCTTACTAGACCTATATTGCTACCGGCGTAACTGCTACCTTTTTTATGGTAGCCTTTATCGTCTTAGCTTTTGTCGTTTTTGCTTTTGCAGTTTTAGCCTTTTTTACAGACTTTTTTACTGCTATTGGTTCTAGCTCAATCTCTTCTACTTCTGCAGC